>JAJQGL010000071.1 GCA_021200535.1 Clostridiaceae bacterium
TTCAAAAACCACCATAGAACCTACGGACTGAAATCCATTGATATTCGAAATATCATAAGATTCAATTCTAGAGACCCCCGTCAGCCCAATCCAGCCGCAAATCTGCGCCATTGCGCCGGCAGTCCGCTCTTCTTCCCTGCGAAGCTTCTCGCTGTCCTGTGTCAGTACAAGCGCTGCATTTTTATGGGCAAGCTCCATCAGTCTTTCTTTCTGCCCTTTTTTCGGAACGATCACATGAACCTTACTGCCGCGGCGTCCAGACAGCCATTGCTCCACAAGCTCTTTATCCTGTATCTCATATTCTACCATGACTTCACGCGGAATAAAAGGTGTTCCTGCATAAAACTGCTTCACAAAAGACTGTATCAGTTCCTCCTGGGAATCTCCGCCAATCCCATTCAAATGAAAATGATCGCGTCCAATCAACTTCCCCTCCCGCACAAAAAACACCTGCACCACTGCCTCTTCCTGCGTCGATGCCACAGCAATAATATCCCGGTCAGCGCCTCCAAAATCAGTAATTTTTTGCCGAATCTCAACCTTTTTCACGCTTTCAATCAAATCGCGGTATGACGCAGCATCCTCAAACTCTAATTGCGCAGCAGCCTGCTGCATTTTTCCCTGCAAAATGGCAATGGCCTCTTTATAATCTCCCTCCAGAAGCCGAACCGCCTTATTAAAATTTTCCCGGTATGCTTCTTTTGAAACCGCCCCCTGACAAGGTGCGTCACACTGCTTAATATGGTAATTCAGACATGGCCTTTCTTTCCCCTGATCCTTTGGAAGCACCCGGTTACAGGTGCGGATATGATACAGCTTCTGTGCCATCTCAATCGCATTTTTTGCTGTGGCGGGACTGGTATATGGCCCAAAATATCTGGATTTGTCCCTTTTTTGCTGCCTACAGTAAATCAACCTCGGAAAATCTTCGTATACCGTTGCACGGATAAACGGATATGTCTTATCATCCTTCAGCATGGTATTGTATTTCGGCATGTATTCTTTAATCAGGTTATTTTCAAGCACCAATGCTTCCACTTCAGAGTCCGTAATGATATATTCAAAATGATCAATATGGGAAATCATTTGCTTTATCTTTGGAGATACCCGGCGGCTGCTCTGAAAATACTGCCGCACACGGTTTTTCAGGCTGATTGCTTTTCCCACATAAATCACTGCATCCTTTTTGTCGTGCATCAGATACACACCAGGTTTTGCCGGAAGCTTTTTCAACTCCTCCTCAATATCAAACAAACCAAAAAACCTCCTGTACACGATTTTTCTATGTTATTATAACACTTTTACGGCAAATGCCGCAAGCATATCGCCGAAAGTTGAAATTCCCATGCATCAAAAAAAGGAACAGCATTCTGTCCCCGAGACAAATGCTATTCCTTTTCAATCGCTGCCTAAAGCTCTGCCATGCCGGCAGCCTCTTCATCTGCAAACAAACCATCCTGCTTCTCGTCCCCGCTGAGTACGGTCCGCGTGGTAGTTGTAACACCGTCCACAGTCGTTGTTGTCTCCAGATAAGTAACTCCATTGATTGTAACAATCTCTGTCGTTGTTTCTTCTTCATCACTGTCTGAACTGCCGGAGCCTCCCCCGCCAGCTGCAGCAACACTCCCTGAACCGGTATCGCTTTCCGTGCCCTCTGAGGAAACCTCAGCCGCACTGTTTTTCGCGATCACTGTCAGAATATCATTATAATTTTCACATGGAATCGCTTCAGAAGAATCGGTAATAGTAGATACATAGCTATCACCATCCTCCGCGCCATCCGTTTTATCTGTAGCCGCCGCTGCAGCCGCTGTTTTCTGCATGCTGGCTGCCAGCGTACTGAGCGTGTCGTAATATTCACTGATATTGCTGATTGACATTTCCGTTATTCACCTCTGTCCCATCTGTTTTACTGCGCATCATCTAACAGATCAACCAAACCTGCTTCCAGCGAAGACTCTGTTGACGTTGCTGACGCTGTAGCTGAGCTGCCCTCTCTTCTTGCCAGCTCACTCTTATACTCTGCCAGTGTAATCTCGCCATTGTTATACATTTCTTCCAGCTCACTGTCCGTGCAGGAAGAAAGATTTGTTGTAGAAGAGCTTGTGCTCTCACTTTCTGTAAACATCTCAGAAACCAGAGATGCCACACCGCTATCAGTAGTCTCAGCATTTTCCTCCTCTGAGGACTGGCTGTTTTCACTTGCTGCCTGTCCGGCTGCGCTGATTTCCAAAGTATCTCCCTGAATAGAGATCGCAGAAACCTGGCTGCTTTCCGCTGTCTGTGTTTCTTCTGTCTCCTCTGTCTGCTTCTGTGCAGCCCCGCTTATCTGATATATCTGTGCTGCACTTCCCAAAGAGGACCCATCAATAATTAAACTCATATGTATTCTCCTTTCTGTACCTTAGTACCTTTTATTTACATATAGTTTATCGGGTTTCTACATCAAAAAACAATGCTTTTCACAGAATCTACACGAGATTTTCACATTTATCTTCCATGATATTCTAAGGGGTAGTTTTCATTCACTTAACGCCCTGCTGTCATACAAATACAGCGTTTGCCGCAGGATTCATTTCTACCATACAAAAGGAGTACGCCATGCAAATTCATTTTTTCCTTCCTGATTTTTATGCAAATTTTAAAATAATCTGTTTCTTTGCAGATTTAATGAAGCAGTACCCGAATTATTTTTATGACGGAATCTCGATTGGCGCAGCATACGGCTGTTTCCCCGGAGCAATCTGGAACGGCGGAAGAGTAATTTTAGGCAGCTGTACAAAACAGGAAATGGAATATACAATCTCGGAATTGAATCGCCGCGGCATTGCCGTCCGATATACCTTTACCAATCCCATACTGGAAAAATGGCATATAGCGGATACCTTTTGCAATCTATGCCTGGAACTGGGAGATAATGGACAAAATGAAGTAATTGTCAATTCTGCGCTGCTGGAAGATTACATCCGGAAAGCCTTTCCTTCTTATAACATTATTTCCTCTACTACAAAATGCATCAGCGACACAACACAGGTAAAAAAGGAATTACAAAAAGATTACACACTGGTTGTCATCGACTCTGCACTTAATAACACCGAACAATTATTTTCGCTGGAACCAAAGGAAAAAATCGAGTTAATTGCAAACCATTATTGTGCAGATAATTGTCCGAAAAGACAGATGCATTATGAAGCCGTAGGCAAAAGCCAGCTGACATTCTCTGAAATTGATTTTCCGGCTTGCCCAAACATTAACCGAAACTTTTATCAGGTTATGAAAGAGCGCTCCTTTATCTCTACAGAGCTGCTGTACGGGAAATACCGTGATGCCGGCTTCTGCAATTTTAAACTGGACGGCAGAGCTTTTCATGCCTATAAGGTCCTCGAAAGCTTTGTATACTATCTGATTCTGCCTGAATTTCGCGACCAGGTACGGCACTTTGCACTAAAAGAGGTATACCGGCTTTAAGCAAAACCGGCTTTTCACACTTTTACTTATTGGATTACAACCTTGACCCCTTCTTCAAGACCGCTGTTTTTCACTTTTTTCTTCTGTTTTTTGTTGGCAACAATTATCTTTTTCAAGTTTTTACACTTCTGAAATGCCTTTTTTTCAATAGTATTTACATTTGCGCCAAGCGTAATCTGTGTCACCTTTTGGTTCTTTTTAAACGCCGTCTTACTGATCGCTGTAACTTTATATGTTTTATCCAGCTTTGTAATGGTTTTCGGTATCGTTATACTCCGGCAGAGCACAGCAAACAATACAATGCAACCAAATGCGACATGGCTGCATAAAATACAGAAATACCCAAGCGAATCAATATCTTATAAAATCAGATATTTTTACCAAGGGATAAGTGTGCCTTTTTTTTAGTCAAAAATAAATTCAATATTTTTTAAATTACCCATTGACATTGTATCTGCACCAACTTTAATTCTATTTTTTGCATAAAACTTAGTTATTACAAGACAAGCGTATAATAATGCTGTCACTAAACTTCCAATTATTATTGTCCCTGCTGTAACTGCAACTGCCACCTGTCCTGAATACTGGTCCACAAATACTTCGCCACAATCAACATATTCCTCAACGGTTCCCTCATCATCATTCAAATCAATTGTGCAATTTAGATTCTCATCTAGTACCATCTCTGTCTCATAACCTTGTTCTGCAGCTTTCACAAAAATGTTATTTGATACATCTATTCTCACACTATATGTAATTCCATCATCAAAATTATATTTAATACCATCTGTACTTTGATTAGCAAAAACCATTTGACTGTTAAGCAAAACTGAATTCAATATCATAGCTAAAATCAATATACTACTAACCACTTTTTATCAAATAAATTCTTCTCTTCTTTATAATAATCCCTAGAAATATATAAGCCAGTAATTTCAAGTTTTTCAGATTTTTTTATTATATTTTTCAACTTTTTTCCAAATTTCCTTGACAAAATCATCGAAACTAGGATGTTTTTCTGAAAGTACAGGTCAAAAAAGTAGGCGTAACGAAATACACTGAGGATTTTTGACCTATGCTATCAGAAAAAACAAACCACTAGAAAGGTCTAGTTTATTCCGGCCTTTCTTCATAAAATAATTCAAATACAAAGTGAAACAAACATCATTCGATGCGGTTTAATCAATTATTAATTTAATTGGTTGATTTTTAACAACCATTCTGTTATTACTTCCTCTAATATTTTATAATTTTCATCTTCAGTACTTCGATTCTGCAAAGAACAGTTTATATTTTCTCTATTATATATCGACTGAACAATAAGTGCCTTTTTAATTTCGTACTCAGCCTGCAAGTACATATTGTCATAATACTCATCCATGCTAGATTCCAAACAACTATCCACATAATTCTCTAATGTTAAGTTATATATCTTGGCTTCCTCTACAGTTTCTGCCACATTTTTCTGGTAAGCATATTTTGCAATTTCTTTTTCCGAAAGCACAAATTTACTTTGTTTAATAATCTCTGAATACATATCTTTAATGCATTTTTGTTCAACTTGCTTTGTTTTTTCTTCAAGTAACTGTTTTTTTAATCCAACCTTAAATGCATGAACAGAGTCATACTCAAAATTATCTTTAACAAATTCGTCTGTCAATTCTGGCTTATCAAAACAATGAATAGATAAAACTTTAAGTTGCGCACAAGCTTTTCTATAGCACTTTTCTTCTTCATTAAAATATGTATATGAAATAGAATATTTTTGACCAACCTTTTTTCCAACAAGACTTTCCTCAACAGTTTGATCAAAATAACCTGCTCCTACTTTTAATAATTGACTATTATTCTTTACTACGATATCTTTCCCATCAAGAAT
This sequence comes from Clostridiaceae bacterium, assembly GCA_021200535.1. Classification (GTDB taxonomy): domain Bacteria; phylum Bacillota; class Clostridia; order Lachnospirales; family Lachnospiraceae; genus Butyribacter. The sequence continues at coordinate 5,348 of JAJQGL010000071.1, forward strand.
ACGAAGCTTAATTTTTACAAAATCACCATCTTTTACATATTTACGATTGATCTGTGGGATTTTTGCATATGCCTCTAAAATATCATTTATTTCCTTTTCCAGATCCTTCTGCGTTACTTTTACTTCTTCCTTTGATATGGATAAGCCATCGTATGGCGCTATATATTGCACTTCATAAGTTTCAAACTGATACTTACTTAAATATTCTGTTACGATATCTTCCCTGTTCTTCTGAGACTCTACTTTGCCTTCCTGTTGATTTATTATTAATATTGAAATAAAAACAGGAAGCAAAGCAAAGAATAGAAATAAAAATCTTTTTTTCTTCATTTTTTAATTATCGTATTACAACCTTGACCCCTTTTTCAAGACCGCTGTTTTTCACTTTTTTCTTCTGTTTTTTGTTGGCAACAATTATCTTTTTCAAGTTTTTACACTTCTGAAATGCCTTTTTTTCAATAGTATTTACATTTGCGCCAAGCGTAATCTGTGTCACCTTTTGGTTCTTTTTAAACGCCGTCTTACTGATCGCTGTAACTTTATATGTTTTATCCAGCTTTGTAATGGTTTTCGGTATCGTTATTTTCTTCGCCGTCAACTTGCTGCCGATAAGACCAATACATTTGATTTCATTTGAAGATGCTGTCTTTTTTGTGACCTGATATTGAATAGAACCAGAAGAAAATTTATCACCTACCGATAAATAAGCCACCTTTTCTGCTGTAACGACAACATTTCCTGCCTCATCATATCCCCAGCTGTGATATTGATACTCCATTGTATGGCAATACTTTTGTAATGTACGATAAGATGTATTGTCTGAATTGATACCAAAGCAGAAATCTTCTGAAGGATTTACAAACGCTGTTTTGGAAATACTGCTGATCACGGAATTCTCTTCAAACGCTACAGTCTGTAATGCTGAACAATTATTAAATGCTTTTGACTGTATCGTTGTTACGGAACCCGGTACAATTACCACACTTACTGTTGTATTATCCTGAAACGCATTGCTTCCAATCACTTTAACAGAATCCGGTATGGTTACTGCGCTTTGTGTTGTCGTGACTGCTGTCAATGTACCATCTTCTGTAATCTGCCATGCAGACTCTTCTGCAGAAGCTGTCTCGCTAACTGTGAAAAAACCTAAAATCATGAGGCCTAATAATAATACTTTGTTTAATTTTTTCATATTAATCTCCATTCCGTCACCTTTCAGTTGGTGACACAAATAGTGTTGAAAGTGGTTCACACCTTCAAATTATCGTGTTACAATAAAATTAATTTTATAAAACTTTCATGGCATCGATATCAAATATATCTAAATAATCCGGGGCTGATTGAGCCACCTGTCCGGCGCAAGTATGCCACTATTTCAGGGGATGAGAGCCACTTACCCACAACTTATTCCACAGTGTTCTTTACATGAGACTCTAGCGCATATGATAGGCTACTCATGTAAAGAGTCTTTCGCGCCATAAAACTGATGGCTCTGTTTACCAGGATGTTTATTAATAATCTTAAAACACCTATTGTCAAAATCTCACTGATGTATAAAACTACTAAAATATTTTCTAACAATCAGTTCATCTTATAAAAGATATTATTTCCTACCTTCACGTTTGATACTCTTTGTCACTTTTAATATAATATTAAGTTTAATGCATCTGAAATATTTGTATATTTAACACAATATCCATAACCAGTATCATTGTTATGTGCAACATGAATCCCTACAATACTATAGCTCCCATTATTATCAGCATACACTAAACCACCACTGTCTCCAGACTGGGAGGCACATGAGGTACATATAAAATCGGAAAATACTATTCCATTATATGTAACAGAACAATTATTCGAAACAACTTCACCCGTAGTTAATCCCGTAGTGTTTCCCACCTTATAAACCGTATAGCCAACAGGCACTGTAGACATATATGAACCTTCTGTTAATGTGCTACCACTATATTTTATCAAATTTGATAAAGTGTGATCATCTGTATTAAGTAACCGGATATATGAAGCATCTACATTATCGGAATATTTTTGGTATAAAACTTTACCAATATAACTACCTGCTAATGTATATGCTGCTGATCCTACAGAATTACCATGAGCCGCTGATATAAAACCGTTTGTAAAACTTCCACTCTCCGTCATTCGTATACAACGAAATCCTATTGAATATCCATAATCTCCAATAGTAACATATGACCCTGGTTTTAATGTAGCATCTGCCTGGATTGTACCTTCTACAACAACAAAATTCAAACAATCTGCATCACAAATTGTATTTCTAATCTCTTCTTCTGCCTGAATATTGTTTATCTTTACAGTTACGCAATTATTTTTTTCATCTACATAACACGACGAAACAAGCTTTGCCACATCACTTTCTGTTAAAGAATCCACAATTGTTTGATATACATTTAGTAATTCATTATATGAACGTTTTACTACCATAATTCCAACCGTTTGATCTCCAGTTATTTTTTGTAATTCCTGTACAACTTGTTCGGTGTTCTCTGTCACCTCAACAACTAATTCATCATTCTCATTAATAAATGCTCCTCCATAATAATCAGGAATTTTTTCTGAATTGTTTTCTTCAATATCATAATTCTGCACTAATTTATTATACTCTTTACATGCTTTGCGTTCCTGTACTATAGTTGCATTATCACTAGAAGTAGTACTGTTCACGGTTTCAGAATTTTCAACCAGATTCTTTAATTCCTCTACCCCTGTTTGCGACACATTTTCCGATGCCAAAACATTATTACCAGTAATCGCATATAAACAAATTACTGTAATAATAAATGCAATTCTCAACATTTTCAATGATTTTTCATGAGCATTTTTCATATGTTTCATTCCTCCTTTTTTGGGCACAATATGTAGCCAGTTTTATTTTGTGAAATAAAACAGATGAGCAAACAATATTCGCTGTACTAAGGAAATCCTTCATCAAAAAGGGGCACACCCTCCAAGGCGAAAGCTATTGTTTGTGCTGATAGGAAAATTCTGAATTACTTATTTTTAGATCATCAGGCTGACATCCGACCATTCGGATTAATCTGCCTTTTACTTCTGCATATAAATAACAAATAGAATCAAAGAAATGCGAGGGAAATAAACATACGGTCTCATAAATAAAACCGTCACAATCCGCCCTTTTTTGCTGATCAATCCATTTTCCCTGTAATGAATCATAAAACAAAGAAAAACAGCAATAAGCGGATCGAGCATGCCTGCAGTGAAATCACAGCAATATCACGGTACAAAACCTCCGTGATAGTCCCGTAATTATATTTTGCGCAGCCGAAACTTCCCTCTATTTCAGCATATCGCAAAATCTTTTTGTCAAACACTCAAGTTTTCCCAAGTATTTTCTTCCTACAACCTCATACTCTTCTATTTCTTACATTAAGATACCATGCGGAACGGAATTTTGTCAAGAATATAGAGCTTTTTTCCGCAAAACAATTCCGCAAAACACTTAAGATAAATCAAACTCAGCCGAAACTGTCTCTTTACTGGCATCGTCTTTTTTCTGGCTGTCTTTCTCTTTGTTTGTATATTCTTTTACTATTCTGTAACGGCCTGCCTCTAAATCTCCATAATTTTTCTCTATGTCAGCCCGGTAGCTATATTCATGTCCTGATAAAATATCTCTGCTAAGTAAGTTAAATGCTCCAGCCTCAGGTAATGGCTGCACATCGGCAAAAGATCCGTCCTTTAAAACCTGAAGATCATATTCATCACCAATCACAATGTCTTTTTCAGTGTTATTGAAAATGGTACATTCTAAAATAATACTATCGTCTTCAGTTAGAGCCGCACTCATGGTCACCTGTCCGTCTTCCCCTGCTGTCTGCTTTTCATTTCCGCACCCGGAACAAATAAAAAAAGCGCAAATGCACATTGCAAAAATAGCTATACCGTTCTTCACAACAATCCCCCTATTAATTAATTCACAACGTTTTTGATACTGCAGATAATCATTTTGAATTATATTTTGCGAACATGGAATGTCTTTTTTCATAATCCCATATTACCAGAGTTTCCCTCTACCCTGGTAATACAGAATTCCTATTTTTAAAACTCTCTTACACATCCCTAAAATATTGATAAATTCTCCCTATCATTCCATACGCTTCCCCATCTTCTTTCTCTATAAATGATCTTATCATACGGTTTTTGCCGCGTCAAATATATTTTAAAATCCAACGTACCTGCATCTTTTTTGGGGACTGTTTTAGGGCGAGAACAAATTTTGTTCACATTTTTTACAAATTCTAATCACATCTGCCCTGTAAGCTTAAAACAAATTCTGATGAAACAGCAGGACAAATCAAGGAAAAGAATCCAGGAGGTAAAACATGACATCTTTTTTGAAACAGCATAGAAAATTATGCATTTTTATTGCCGTTATCATCGTAATTGCAGTTGCTGCTGCAATAGCAATTCCACGACTGACCGCATCGAACAGTTCCCCAGGCGGTATACAAAAGCAGAGTACCGTCGAACTGTCAAAAATGACGCTGACATCATCGATCAGCGCGACCGGAACACTGGAAAGCAACAAGAGTAAAACAGTCACTGCCAACGTATCAAATATCACAGTAAAAAAAGTATACGTATCTGTAGGCGATACCGTAGAGAAAGGCGAAACCCTGATCAGCTTTGACGAAAGTGATTTGCAGGATGCATTGGCAGATGCACAGGATAACCTGTCTGACGCCCAGAGTGACGCCAGCCGTTCTCTTGCCTCAGCGCAGAAGAAACTGACGGAGGCAAAGGAAACCTACAGTGATGACAAAGCATCTCTTGCAAAAGCAGTGAAAGAAGCAAAAGAAGACAGAGACGCTGCCAAAAAGCAGGTTGCCAAATTAAAGAAGCAGCTCGCTGCTGCAAAAGATGCAAATACAAAAGCGCAGTTGACGGAAAAGCTGACAAGCGCAAGAGAAGCATTATCACAGGCAAAGGAAGCCTATGAAAATGCTGTTTCCAATCAGACTTCTACAAACAAGCAGAACCAGTCAAGCATTGACAGTGCCCAGGAAACCCTGGAATCTACCGAAAGCAGCAATGCAAAAACCATCAAAGAAGCCAAAAGCCAGGTAACAGAGGCACAGAGCAATCTTGATGACTGCAAAGTTACGGCACCAATAAGCGGCACAGTAACTTCCATCTCTGTCGAAGCAGGAGATACATACAGCGGTGACACCATCATGCAGATTGAGGATATCAGTTCCTTTACCGTAACCGCCTCGATTGATGAATATGACATCAGCAGTGTAGAAACCGGACAAAGAGTTGTCATTCTCACAGACGCAACAGACGATGAAGAGCTGGAGGGTGAAATCACATTTGTTGCGCCTTCTACCGAAAGCAGTCAGTCATCACAATCCCAAACAGGCACAACAAGTACATCCTCATCCGGCGGGTATGAGGTGACCATCCAGGTAAACAGCACAAACGAAAACCTGAAATTGGGAATGACCGCAAAGTGCAGTATCATTCTGGAAGAAGCCGCAGATGTTTTTGCTGTACCTTATGACGCAGTACATACCAACAAAGATGGCACGAAAGTAATTTATGTCGTTGACGAGGACAGCAGCAGCGACAACAGCTCATCTGATTCAGAAGCAGGAAACGACAGCAGTGAAACCAATTCGGGAGCAGAAAGCGACAGCAGCGCAGCCTCTGATGCAAGAAACAGCGCATCTGACACCTCTGCAACGCTGGCTCAAAAAGAAATTACCGTAACCACCGGAATGGAAACCGACTATTATATTGAAATCAGCGGCAGTGACCTGGAAGAGGGCTTACGCGTAATTATCCCAACGGATGAAACAGAAGCTTCCTCCAGCGATGACTCTGACGATTCTGACAGCAGCTCTGCGTTCTCATTCGGCACCGACATGGGCGGCGGCAACATGGGCGGCGGCGGTAAAGGCGGCAACATGGGCGGCGGTGGCAACATGGGCGGCGGTGGCGGTCCACAGTAAGCATAGAAGCAAAGCGGAGGGAGCAAATTTTATATGAACGAACAATCAAAAACAATCATTGACTTACAGCAAATCCGAAAAAGCTTCTTTCTGGGAAAACCAAATGAGCTGGAAATCCTTCACGGTATTGACCTGCAGGTAACTGAGGGTGAATTCGTCTCTATTGTAGGAGAATCCGGCTCTGGAAAATCCACTCTGATGAACATCATTGGTGCATTGGATCGCCCTACTACAGGAAGCTATCATCTGGCAGATACTGACATTGGCAATGCAAAGGACAAAGAGCTGTCTGAAATCCGAAATCAAAAAATCGGCTTTGTCTTTCAGACCTATAATCTGATTGCGCGTACTACCGCGCTTTCCAATGTAGAGCTTCCGATGCTCTACAGCGGAGTATCAAAATCAAAACGTACTGCCCGGGCAAAAGAGTTGTTAGAAATGGTAGGCATGAAAAACCGGATTTACCACAAACCGGATGAGCTTTCCGGCGGACAAAAACAGCGTACCGCTATCGCAAGAGCCATGGCAAACAATCCGGCCATGATTCTTGCCGATGAACCAACCGGGGCTTTGGACAGTGATACCGGACGCCATATCATGGATATCTTCCATAAGCTCCACAAGGAGCAGGGAAAAACTATTGTCCTGATCACACACTCCAAAGAGCTTGCCGAAGAAACGGAACGAATCATCACACTGAAGGACGGCAGAATTTTAAACGAACGAAAAGGAGGTATTTTATGCTGATACTGGAAAATATCAAACTTGCGTTCAGCGCATTATTCTCCAATAAGATGCGTTCTCTGCTGACAATGTTGGGAATTATTATTGGAATCGGCTCTGTCATTGCGATCATGACGGTCAGCTCCTCTCTCACCACCTCCATATCAACCTCCTTTCAGGAAATGGGCGCTAACAATATCACAGTCGGCATCAAACAGAGCACAGAGGAAGAAGAGGTTCGCAGCAACGGTATGGTTTTTGGAACCTCAGGACGGACTGTTACCGCGGATGAGGACGATATGATCACGGATGATATGCTGGAAGAATTACAAGATACTTTTTCCGATCAGATTGATGCGATTGCCATCAGCGAAAGTGTCGGAAGTGCAACCATCGATTCCGGAAGTTCTTCTTCTAATATCTCTCTAACCGGTATTAATCCGGATTATTTTGAAAGCTCTGAAATCACTTTGCTGGCAGGCCGCAAAATCAAACAGGAGGACCTGGACGGCACCAAAAAAGTAATCATGGTTTCTGATAAAGTAATTGAAACCTTTTTTGACGGAGATAACGAATCTGCACTTGCACAGGCAGTAAATGTAACACTGAACAATGTAACTACAAAATATTATATTGTAGGCGTTTATGAGTATGAAGAGGACAGCACCTTTACCAGTGACAGTGACGAGGATGTAGAAACCTCTGCATATATTCCAATCACTACCGGAAAAGAACAGCTCCACAGTGATGACGGCTATTCACAGTTTACTATTGTCACTGCAACATCCGTAGACAGCGTATCAACCTTTGCATCCCAGGTCGAGGCTTTCTTTGCACCGTATTATGCAGACAATGAAGATTATGAGATTTCAACCTCTACAATGGAATCCATGACAGAATCCATGAACGAAATGATACAGACCGTATCGATTGCGATCGCTTTTATTGCCGGAATTTCACTACTCGTTGGCGGTATTGGTGTAATGAATATTATGCTGGTATCTATCACAGAGCGTACCAGAGAGATCGGAACCAGAAAGGCGCTCGGAGCGAAAAACAGTTCCATACGGCTTCAGTTTATTATTGAATCCATTATTTTATGCCTGATCGGCGGCCTTTTGGGTATCCTGACCGGCTTCCTGCTTGGTGCAATCGCTGCCTCTATCCTTGGCTACTCTGCCACAGCGCCTGTCGGAGCCATTCTTCTATCCGTCGGTTTTTCAATGATAATCGGCACATTCTTTGGTTACTATCCGGCAAACAAAGCTGCAAAGCTGGATCCAATCGAAGCATTGCGCTATGAATAATATGAATTTACGGCATATACATCCCTGATGATTCCCGTACCATCAGATGGCATGGCAGCTCCAGACGGATGCATTCCTGATGACCGCCCTGCAGGCGGTCTTTCAGGGATAGCACTGCCAGATGAACCATATCTCCTTTTGGTATTTGTATCGTCGTCAGCATCGGCGAAAAATGCGTGGATTCTTCGATATCATCAATCGCAATTACTGCCGGACGGTACACTTGCTTTTTCTTTCTCCCGTTACGTTCTTTCATGGCCTGTAAAAAACCCAGGGCAGTCACATCATTGGCACAAAAGACGGCAGACGGCGGTTTTTGCAGCGATGCAAGCCGGTCAAAAGCGCGGTATCCCTCTTCTCTGGTCTGATTTGTCGGCACGATATATTCATAAATCAACGAAATCTTATGATTTAACAGTGATTCATAATAGCCTGTATACCTTGCTTCCATTGTACAGTCACCAACATAGGCAATTTGGGTATGTCCCAGTTCCAAAAGATATTCTACTGCCATAGAAGCTGCTTCTGCACCGTTGCACGTAATCTCATCTACCATATAATCCATCGGATTGCGGTCAATGGCAATAATGCCCTTGTATCTGCGCAGCAGCACCTCAAAAACGTCCGACGGACATTTGCCCAAAATCAACAGCCCATCTGCCCTTGCACGCCCTCTTTCCATATCGGCCGCTGAAATATCCGGCACATTCAGTATTTTCCCCGGAATACAGTTCTGCCGGTGGCATTCTGTCTCAGCATAGCGGTACAGCTCCGCAAAAAAAGGATCATCCTCCAAAGAATGAAACCGCGCCAGCAGAATGTCTATCACAAACTGTCTGCTCTCTGGTGAACCGTTTTTACGATCCTCCATTTTCAACTGTCTGGCATATTGATTTGGTACGTAATTTAATTCTCTCGCTGTCCGGCGGATGCGCTCCGTCATTTCATGGTTCTGGCATTGGTATTCCGGGTTGTTTAAAACTCTGGATACTGTTGCAACAGAAGCTCCGGTCAGATCCGATATTTCCTTTAGTGACATGCCTGCCTTTCCCCTTTCCGGTCATGCCGCCCCGACGCACATGCAGCATTGTCTTATTATAATCCCCGTTTCCGCAGAATATAATTTTCTATGTTGGTGAAGATTCCTTTGTCAATAATAATTCCGATCAGGACAATGACCAGCATAACTGTCATTACCTGATTGATATCTGCAAGATCACGCCCGATCATCAGCGTATAGCCAAGTCCCACGGAAGCGGACATAACCTCGCCGGACATCAATGCTCTCCACGCAAACGACCATGTCTGTTTTAAGCCTGCAACAAACGAAGGAAGCGCTGCCGGAAAAATCACTTTTGTGTACATTTTTACTTTGGAAACCCCCATCGTCTTTGCCGCTTTGATATATAGCGGCGGTACTCCTTTAATACCGCTTTCTACCGCCAGGGATACGCTAAAAACAGAACCCATTACAACAACAAAGATGATAGCGCTTTCCTGCAGGCCAAACCAGAGGATTGCAAATGGAACCCAGCAGATGCTTGGCAATGTCTGAATTCCCATCAGGAGCGGCTTTAAATTTCTCGCCATATAATCTGAATTGATAATCACTATACCAAAAAACACACCGATAATCAACGAAATACAAAATCCAATCAGGACGCGCAGCATACTTTTGGCAACGGCAGCAAACAAAGTTCCATTGACAACCAGTGTCTTTATGCTGAGCAGCACACCTTTCAGATGCGGCACTGCATAAGGCTTCGCCCATCCAAGCCAGTCTGTAGCGGCAACATACAAAAGCTGCCACACAGCAAGGACACCGACTACAAACAAAAGACTCCCTATTACTTTCTTCCACTTCATGCCTGCTCCACCTCCTGACTGTCAAATTCTTCTGCAGCACTTTTTCTGGCGCTCTGGCTTACCTGGTCTAAAATTCTTTTCCTCAATACCGTAAAGGCGGCGTCCTCAATATCCCGCGGACGCGGTAAATCAACTGATATTATCTCTTTAATCTGCCCCGGATTTTCCGCCAATACAACCACGCGGTCTGCAAAATAAATCGCCTCTTCTACGCTATGGGTAACATACAGGATTGTTTTTTTCGTCTTTTCCCAAATCTCTTCCAGTTCTGCCCGCAAAATATTAATGGTCTGCTTATCCAGCGCCGAAAACGGTTCATCCATCAAAAGAAGCTTACTGTCTAACGCCAGTGCCCTCGCCAGCGCAGTACGCTGCTTCATACCGCCTGATATCTGATGAATCGGATAATCCCTGTAATGCCAGAGCTGCACCATTCTGAGATATTTCTCGGCAATCTGTTTTTGCTCTGCCTTAGCATATCCCGCCGCATCCAGGCCAAACATCACGTTTTCCATCACGTTCAGCCACGGATACAGTGCAGACTCCTGAAACATAACCACCCGGTCTGCGCCCGGCCCGGTTACTTTTTTCCCTTCCAGCAATATTTCGCCCTCCGTCGGCGTGTCAAGCCCCGCCACTAAATTTAGCAGCGTAGACTTTCCACAGCCGGAAGGCCCTACTATACAGACAAACTCACCTTCCTCTACATCAAGGGAAATTCCCTGTAAAGTTTCTTTTTTGGTCTGGTCAAATACTTTACTAATTGAATTCAGTTTTAAAAACATCGCTCTCCTCCGGTACTTCGGTGATAAATCCTTCCTCTTTGCTGATCTCTGCAAACTTCATAATCGCTTCTGTATTTAAGCTTGTGTCAACAGTCATTCTGGAAAAAGCACTCTCAATGACATCTTCATCCAATGCCTTGCCTGTCGTGTCCTCAATTTCCTCATTCACAATCTTTCTGGCTTCTTCCTGATTTTCATTAATGTATAAAGTAGCATCCTCATGTGCCTCTAAAAACTCCTGTACCAGATCCGGGTGCTCGTTAATGAAATCTTCACTGGCAACAACGACTGCCGTAGGATAATTTCCCTCTAAAAATACCTCGTCATATTCCAGAAGAATTTCAGCAGAACCATTGTTTTCAATCGTTGTACCCCATGGCTCCGGCACCAGTGCCGCATCAACACTTCCATTGTCCATCAGATTCAGAATATCTGCATTGGAGCTGGCGCTGACCGTTACATCGCCACCCGCATCGATTGTCTTTAATCCGTTTTCTGATAACAGGTTTAAAAGACACAGATGCTGTGTATTACCCAGCTGCGGGACAGCAACTTTTTTGCCTGCCAAATCCTTTACTGATTCAATACCGGAATCTTTCCTCTTCAAAAGTACCGCTCCGGCATTGGTTGTATTAGAAATGATCTTAACCTCTCCTTCTGATTTTACATTTGCACTGATTGCAGGTACCGGTCCAATATAACCCAGGTCAATTTCACCCGCGAAGATTGCCTCTGTTTCTTCCGGCCCCGCATTAAACGATGTCCATGTCACATTGCAGGTATCTTTCCACTTTTCCTCCAGTGTCCCCTGGTTTTTCATAACCAGAGCCTGTGTATGCGTAATATTTGGAAAATACGCAATCCTCACATCTGTCTTTGCACCTTCTTCGCTGCTCTCTGATGCACCGCATGCTGTCAATGACATAAGCATCGTTGTCATCAAAAGACCTGCTGCCAGTTTTTTCATTGTTTTTTTCATAATCATTCCTCCATTTTGAAACGCTCTTTGCGAACATCTGCATCTGATTTCATGCTCATAAGATCAGCCGTCAGGATACCTTCCACCGCTGACCGGTAAACTTAGTTTATCACATGAAGGAAAAACAATACTGCAAAATTTAGAAAACGTTTTCAGTCGTTTTTACTGATATTTTTTTCAATTTGGATATCTTTTTTCACATATTTTCACCGAAAATTGAAAACGTTTTCAATTTTGTATCAATTTGCATTTACAAACAGGCTGCCACGGAGGGACAAATCGCCCATCAGACAAAATATTAATACTCAATCCCCTCTCTGGCAGTAATCCCTTTCTGATACGGATGGCGAATACACTTCATCTGCGTAATGTAGTCTGCCTGCTCCAAAAACAGATCAGCAGGATCCCGTCCGGTACAGACTATCTCTGCACATTCACGCGCCCTGACAAGGAGACTGCAAAGCCTTTCGCAGTCCAGCAGTCTCCATTTGTAAGGGTATGTCACTTCGTCCAGCACAAGCAGATCGCACTCCCCCGCATCCAAAGCCTGCTCAATCTGCGCTAACAAGCCATTGTGAATCTGTGTCATCTGCTCTTTCTGCCTCTCATTCATCTTATGGTAAAAAGGAAACTGCTCTGCCCCCCGAAGCACAGTTATTCCCTGCAGCTCCTGAAAAGAGAAAAGCTCACCGGACTGCCTCCCTTTCATAAACTGGACAAAAAGAACCTTTTTCCCCCTGCCTGCGGCACGTACTGAAAGTCCGGCTGCCGCCGTAGTTTTTCCCTTGCCATCCCCGCAATATACATGCATAAAATGCTGTGCCACTCTCTCACCTCATTTCTATTTCTCCTGTCCAAAAATTCTCTGATAGCCATAGGTAGGCTGCATCGGAATACTCTCCCTCCGAAGAACGCACGATATGTTGCCACAGTGATCACAAACACGGCAAACACCTCCATTTCCAGCCTGTTTCTCAGACATCGGGAGAAAAAACACCACACTTTTTGCAGGGGACAGGACCAATTTTTCATTGTAGCGAATATCCATCTCCCCAAACTGCCGGTACAACTCTGGTAAAAGCTCAATCGGATACGTATCTCCCAGAAAATCTATCTTTATCGCCCATTTTCCCGATTCTTTTTGAATCTGCCGTATAAATTCCCCATATGCCTTCTCCAGAAATTCCAGCGCAAGACATTCCAAAACATACGCCTCCGTCAGACACTTTCTGGACGCATAAATTTCCTGTAATTCATCTATTGCATCTCCAAGCGTCAGAAACACAATCAGATATTCATCATGCAAAGACGGCTCATTTTTCTGTTTCCACAAATAATACGCTTTTGCATGCAAAGACGACTCATCCTTCTGTTTCCACAAATAATACGCTTTTGCATGCAGAAGTGGCAGGGCTGCCAGATAAAAACTCTGCAAAAGAGAAAAATCTTTTTCCTGAAAATGATACCGGTTCAACAGTCCCCATAACTCTCTCTCCGCCAGTTCCACTTTTATATCCATACTCTGCATATCGGTAATGCCTCCTATCTCCCTTCACCGCATCCCATACAACAACGCATTGCAAATGGCGGCCGCTACATTACTTCCGCCTTTTCTGCCCCTTGCCACAATATAAGGAACCGGTGTCTGCATAATCAGCTCTTTCGCCTCAACGACATGAACAAAGCCAACCGGCACGCCGATAATTCCCTCCGGTTTTAGCTTTCCTGCCTGTATCAGCTCATAAAGCCTCACCAGTGCCGTGGGCGCATTGCCGATTGCAAAAATCAAGCTTCCGCCAAGCGCTGCTGCCTTATCCATGCTGGCGACAGCCCGCGTACTCTTTTGCTCCTTTGCCTGTCTTGCCACATCCGGATCACTCATAAAGCAGTGTACCTCACCGCCATATTTTTTCAGCTCCGTCTTATTTATCCCTGCCTTTGCCATCTGCGTATCCGTCACGATGGCAGCCCCATTTTGAATCGCATGCTGCAGCTTCTGTACGGCAGCTTCTGAAAAGCACAGATTATCCACATAATCAAAATCTGCCGTTGTGTGGATCACACGCTGAATCACCGGCGCCTGCACCGGATCCAGCGCTGTCCCTTCTAATTCACCGGCAATGATCTCAAAGCTTCTCTTCTCAATTTCCTCTGGAAGAACGCATTCTAACTTCACTTTACCCTCCTGCATGTTCTCCATCCCTTCTTTCTATATTTTTCTTTTCTCCAATCCCATAATCCGGTAAATTTCTTCCATATCCAGATTTCTTCGCAATACCTCTGCCAGCTTGTCAAACTGCTGCTCCTTATATTCCTGATAATTCACTGCCGGCTGATTCTTATAGGCAATCCCCTTCCGTCTGCACAAAAGCTGCACAAAAGCACGCCGAAACTCCTCCTCATCAAAAATACCATGAAGATAGGTTCCCAAAACATGGCCGTGATAACAGCCATCCATTTTCTCTGTTTCCGCTGCGGAAAAAACAGAATGTATTTTCTGCAGCGGCGCGCCTCCCTGCTGTATGACGGACTGCCCCATATGAATCTCATAGCCGCTGACCTTTTTACCGGACAGTTCTTTTAATTCCCCACGAAGCGAGCCGGTATACCCCTCAACCCTTGTTCTGGTCTTTTCCTGTCCAAAACGGGTCATTAACGGCAGCAGCCCCATCCCCGGAAGCTCTCCAACCCCCTCCTGGCACGTATACAAAACTCCGAGCCCCACAG
>JAJQGL010000114.1 GCA_021200535.1 Clostridiaceae bacterium
GCCTTTTTTAGAATTTTCAGGGTTGTTTTACTATTCAGTTATCAAGCTTGTCTTTACAGAAGCTGTCTCTTTCTAACCTCGACATCTCCTGCAGGAGCTGCCCTTGGCAACACCTTTTGCTTTCTGCTTTTGTGCGTCAGCGAAAAATATATTATCACGTTTTCCACTGCGTGTCAAGCACTTTTTTTAACTTTTTAAAATTTTTCAAAAACTCAGCTTTTCGTGCTGGTTTTTATACACAGTATACATTACTGTGTAACGGAGAAGGAGGGATTTGAACCCTCGCGCCGCTATTAACGACCTACTCCCTTTCCAGGGGAGCCCCTTCAGCCTCTTGGGTACTTCTCCATAGTGCTGATCAAAAGTCCATTTTCAAAAAGATGGCAACCATTTTTACTGCTTTTTCTTTTTTACTTTGCGCAAAAATCAGACTTTGCACAAAAAAAGAAAAAAGCCTTTTGCATACCGCTTTTTTCTTAAATAGAGCGGAGAGGGTGGGATTCGAACCCACGCGCCCTTGCGGACAAACGGTTTTCAAGACCGCCTCGTTATGACCACTTCGATACCTCTCCATGCTGTAACCAGAAAAAGCTTTTTAGAAACATGCTTTTTCTTAAACGTTGCTTTGCAAGTATAACACCCAATTTCATTTACGTCAAGTGTTTTTTTAATTTTTGAGCACAATTTTTGAACACTGTACTAGTATAGCGTTTTTTAATTCACTTCATTTTATTAAGAAACCGCTGTACTAGTCTATGAGCCGGCCTCGTCAATTTTCAGATTAGGGACAGCATTTAAATCAAGTCCATGTCTTATTCCTGCCATATATTCATAATATCCCTGAACAGCAATCATCGCAGCATTGTCTGTACACAGGACCGGCGACGGATAATATAACGTAATCTGCTCTCGTTCACATTCCTTCTGCATCTGCTGGCGCAGGGACGAATTAGCGGCAACGCCGCCTGCAACGGCAATTCTTTTTTCGCCTAGCTTACCGGCTGCTGAAACTGCCCTGCCTACCAGCACATCCACAACCGCCTGCTGAAACGAGGCTGCCACGTCTGCCTGACAAAACGTCTCCCCTTTCATTTCACACTGATTCAGGTAATTCAAAACCGCAGATTTGACACCGGAAAAGCTGAAGTCAAATTCCGAGCCCGAAATCTTTGCCCTCGGAAACTCTATGGCATGCGGATTGCCCTGTTTTGAGACACGGTCAATCTTCGGCCCGCCCGGATACCCTAGTCCAATCGCCCTTGCGACCTTATCAAACGCTTCCCCCGCCGCATCATCATGCGTACAGCCGATAACTTCAAACTCCGTATATGTTTTTACCTGTATCAGATGAGTATGTCCTCCTGAGACAACAAGACATAAAAACGGCGGCTCTAAATCCGGATGCTCAATGTAATTTGCGGCAATATGCCCTTGAATATGATGTACTCCTACCAGCGGCTTGCCCGCAGCATAGGCCAGTGCTTTCGCCTCACCGACACCGACAAGCAGAGCCCCCACCAGACCAGGGCCATAGGTAACGCTGACCGCATCAATCTCTGCAAGCGTCACATCCGCCTGTTCCAGCGCTTCTTCAATCACCTGATTGATTTTTTCAATATGCTTTCTCGAAGCAATCTCCGGCACTACCCCTCCATATAACGTGTGAATATCAATCTGAGAGGAAATCACATTTGACAAAACTTCCCTTCCCCCTCGGACCACTGCAGCGGCAGTTTCATCACAGGAACTCTCTATTCCTAATATCAATATATCTTCTGCTGCTTTTTTCATTTATTCTACACCAACCGTTTCCGCTTCTTCTTCATCCGATTCCTGCCAGCCAAGGATCTTCCATTTCCCGTCACTGTCTTTCCGGCAGGTAAATTTCTCGTATACCTTTGTTGTCTCGTTTTTCGCCTTGAGCAGAATAGAAGAAATTACTGTCGCACATTCCCTGTCATCCAGTGTTTCTACTTCTACTGTGGAATTTTTCTGCACAACATATGCGCTGAAGGTCTGGTCCTCACGTTCTTCTTTATCCTTTTTTAGGTTTTCACTCATCGTATCAAAAGAATTTTTTGTTTCTGCAAGCAGTTCGTCATCATAGAGCTTTCGCATCTGTGTCAATAAGGCATCAAAATCTTCATCGGAGAGATCTTCATTGTAAATGCAGCAATTCATCCTCCAGTAAAGCTTAACCACCTCCGTTGGAGTGCCCGGATATTTTGAATCCAGATCCTTTGCCAGAAGCTTTCCGATCTCCGTATCCGGCAGCACCTCCTCCTGTGCTTTTTGTTCCGCCTGCCTGTTAATCAAAATATACCCTGCCAGTACCAGTACCGCCAGCACAATAATCGCTGCAAAAGCTATAACCGTTCTCTTTTTCGTCTTGTCCATACACTATCTCCTTATCCAGATTAACATCTCATAATTCATTTCGTCTATCCTGTCAGATAACTTTATATCCGTATTAAAAAGCGATGCATTTTTATAGATTACTGTGATCACCCAAATCAATCCTCCGGATAATCCAGGCAGATACTCTTTCCGTCCTTGCCCGGAAAGGCATTTGAAAAAATCTTTCGAACCGGCTTCATGTAATCCTCCGGCCGTATCAGCGATGGACTGTAATGCGTCAGCCAAAGCTCTTTTGCATTTGCACTTCTGGCAACCTTTGCCGCCTCGCAAAACGTCATATGCTTTTTCTCTTCCGCCTTGCTCTGTTTTTCCTGCTCGCCATACATTCCCTCACAAATCAGCAGATCGGCGGCATCCGCATTGTCCACCAGGCTCTGCACCGGTCTGGTATCCGTGCAATACGTCAGTTTAATACCCTGTCTTGGCGGACCAATCACCATATCCGGCGTATAAACCTTCCCCTCGTGCTCCAGCGTTTCTCCCTTTTGCAAACGGTTCCACAGCCTGATCGGCACATTATTTTGCTGTGCCTTTTCTACAAAAAACTTTCCACCACGCGGAACATAAATCGTATATCCATAACAGATAACGTTGTGCTGTACCCGAAACGCCCTGATATGATACCCATTGACCTCCAGCTCCTCCTCCTGCTGGTTCAGCTCGATAAACCGCAGTGGGAACGGAAGCCCCGGCGCAATAATACGAAGGCTGTTTACAACTTTTTCTAAGCCCTTTGGCCCAATCAGCGTTACCGGTTCTTTTCTGTCCGAATTCCCCATTGACAAAAGCAAACCCGGCAATCCGCTGATATGGTCGCCGTGATAGTGTGTAAAACAAATCGTATCAATCGGATTTACACTCCAGCCTTTCTCACGGATAGCAATCTGCGTCCCCTCACCGCAGTCAATCAAAAGACTGCTTCCTTCAAGCCTTGTCATCAGAGATGTCAGCCATCTTCCCGGCAAAGGCATCATCCCGCTGGTTCCCAGCAAACAAACATCTAACATAAATAAAAAAAATATCCTTTCGCATTTTAAAACATAATGTTAATTATAGCATAAAAAGAATATTTTTCCAAATCAGCAATTTTCCAGACGCCGCAATTTTCGAATTGTATTTTCAGATTATAATTCCGTAACCTCCCGAACCTCCGGAGGAATGGCAAACCCCTCTACCATCTTGTCATAGCAGCTTTCACAGATCACAAAAGAATGGATCAGAGCATCCTTCTGCGAAAAATATCCCCATTGTTTCTTCGCTTCAAATGCATCTTCTTTTAAAATATCATTTTCCATTTTTAATTTTTTCCCACATACATTGCAGTAAATTTCATTCGTTTTTTTCATTATTGTCCCCTTTCCGTGCGCACTTTGTTTTTCCGTATTTCTCAAACTATCCCTCATTTCTGCGCACACTCTCTGTACGTAGCGAGTTTGTGTCTGCAATTCAATTTGTAACGCTTCTGCCTGCATGATGCGCTTTCTGCTTCGATGCCCCGCATATCTTTCCTGTCATAGAAAAGTATACGCAGAAACAACTGTTTTGTATAGTGGCAATGTCTGGCATCCCACGTTCCGGCACAATGTGCTGTTCAAAAAATGCGTTCCATCAAAACAGCGTGTTCTGTCGGTTTTGAATAATAATTTTTCCGGATGCCAATCTGTTGAAAATTATTTTTTTTATAAAAACAAAGCGCGGGAATGTTACTCTCCCGAACCTCCAACAAAAGCCTTTCCACCTTCCTTTTTTGCAGCGCAGCAACCGCCTCCTGCAGCAGCCCCTGCGCAAAAAGGTGTTTCCGATACTGCTCCGCTACTGCCAGATTGCATAGATCTGCAGTTTCAAAAAAAGTCCAGATGCCGATATAGCCAACAATCGCCCCCTGCTCTTCTGCTACAAAATACAGATTATCCTCCGATGCCTGTGCATCCAGAAAGCTTTTTTCACTCCAGGGCGATGAAAAAATTTGTTTCTCCAGCAAGGCAATCTCCGGCACATCTTTTTTTTGCATATAACGAATCATTTACGCGCTCCCACTCCTGCACGCTCCCTCTCTGCCTGGGACTGGCGCAGATAAACCGGCTTATGCTCTCTTCCGGTTTCTGTCTTGCCCTGTTCAAAATAAATTTTGCCAAGAGCCGCAACTGCACCTGCACTTTGGCGGTTCATATGAACCGGGGCAAACTGGTACGACACGGTCAGCTGTTCCCTGATTGCTGGTTCGTATACCGGTACTCCGTCTCCCAAAAAAAGGACCTCTTCCCCCAGTTCATTCAGCTGCTGCAGGAAAAGAGGAACAGCAGCTGCCTGCTGTCCGGCGACACAGTCCAGCTGTCCCGGCTTTACCCGGTAAACCCCTGTATACACCTGATTTCTCCTGGCGTCCATCAGCGGACAGACTACCCCTTTCCAATCTGTAATCCGATACGCCAGCCCCTCTAAAGTCGGCACCGAAACAATTGGAATTTCCAATGCAAGCGCCATGCCTTTTGCCGTTGAAGAACCAATCCGCAAACCGGTAAAAGAACCCGGCCCGGCCGCCACAGCAATCGCATCCAGCTCCCTCAGCCCGATTCCCGACATCTTCATCACCTGATCCACCATTGGCAAAAGCGTCTGGGAATGTGTTTTTTTATTGTTTACCGTAAATTCAGCAACAAGTGTATCATCTGCCAGAACAGCGGCTGATGCCACCAATCCTGAGCTGTCGATCGCCAATATCTTCGTGACTTTTCCCATCTCTTTATTCCCTTTCCTTTTCTATTCCATAGCAGGAATCCCTGCTTTACCCGCACTTTCTAACGTAATTTCACGATAATCCATGCCCTGTTTCAGATCTTTTTTGATAGACACGGAAATCCAGTCCTCTGGCAGGATTTCCTGAATCAGATCTGCCCATTCAATCAAACAGACTCCGCCCCCATAAAAATAATCCTCATAACCAATTTCATCCATTTCCTCAATATCTGCAATCCTATACACATCAAAATGATAAAATGGCAGCCTTCCGGATTCATAAACCTGCAGTATAGTAAAAGTCGGACTGGAAATTGGCTCATCAATTCCCAGTCCTTTCCCAAGGCCCTTCGAAAATACAGTTTTCCCTACTCCAAGATCTCCATATAATAATATCACGGCACCCGGCTGGCAGCTTTTCCCTATCTGCTCCCCCAGGGCAAAGGTAGCCTCTGCCGAATCACTGGAAAATACCTGTTTATGCATCTTCCTTTTCCCCTTTCACCTCTTCCGGATCGTTCTCCCGGTCATAATCGAACGCATCATAATCCTTATATTTTCGAACCTGCTCCTTTACAAGCGTACATACCGTGTCAAACTGTCCGCCGCATTGTTCCTTCGGAAAAATAAACGCGCGCATAGCAGACATATACAAATACAGGCTTTTCTTTGTGGCCACTACCTTTCGGATATCATACCACTTCACCTCTGCTTCCTGCTCGTCCTGCCGGACTGTGATGCCTTCCTCCATCAGAATATAATGCAGAGACGCGTTGATATTTTCATTTTTCCGAACCTGTGCCCGACATTTAAAATACAGAATCAACGGCTGCACAACCGGAAACAATACTCCGACAAACGCCAACAGCAGCAGCGTTGACGGTTCATACCCATCCCGGTTCACCACCGCCAGGACGATGGCGGCAAAACTGAAAAGCAGCCCAAAAATCCCTGACAGGCTAAAATACGCATGCCGCATGGTAAATCGGTATAATTCAGAAACTTTTAGTTTCACATCAAATTCAATCGGTTTCATATATCTCCATCCTTTTCTTTGCGTCAAATGCAGGGCAAAACACCCCTAATCCTCATCCCATTATATCAAAAGACACAAAAAAAACAATATACCGGACGCCCCGTTTGTGATACAATAAACGCATGCGAGGGTGCAACAAGATCATGAAGCGTCAGATTCATGATATAATGAGCGTTAGCGAGCGGGAGCAGGCAGAGCCTATTCATCGCGAGCGGCGAATGACGATCATGAACAGCTGCGCAAGCAGCGATAGAGCGCGAAAGCGCGGGTTCATGATACAATAAGTATTAGCGAACGGCAAATGACGATGAAAATTTTAAGAGGTAGCAGCATGAATAAATTAAAAGAACAAATTGAACAGGAGCTGAATTTTAATACAATCACAGCAATCTGCGAACATCTGACCGATGCGGTTCAGGAAATGCTGGACTCATGCGGCATGTATTTCCGCATTTTTTCCCGCGTCAAATCAGTCGATTCCATTGCTGAAAAAATTGAACGCGGCCGTTATGGAACAGAATACAATCCCAAAAAAATCCAGGATCTTGTCGGGCTTCGCGTCGTGCTTTACTATTATGATGACCTCAGTATCTGCCGGGACATCATGGAAAGCACATTCCAGATGATTGATGACTGGTCCAGGCCAAAATATAACGCAGATGAATTTCGCGCCACCAAGATAAACGGCGTCTTCCGCTTTCCAAGCGAATATTTCAGTCTGTATAAAAGCCCGCTTTGGACGCTTCCGATTGACACCACCTTTGAGATCCAGTTCCGTACCGTCTTTTTTGAGGGCTGGCATGAGATCGAACACGATATGCGCTATAAAAGCATCCTGTCTGACAGAGATTTCTGGCAGGGCAGCGAAGAGCTTTCCCGTATTTTAAACTGTATTCTGGCAAATCTGGAGCTGAGCGACTGGTCGCTGGTGCAGCTGTTTGAAGAGCTGTCCTATAACCATTACAAACTGGCAAATTGGGAAATGATGCTGAAAAGCAAATATCGCATCAAAATGCAGCCAAACGAAACGCTCGATCCACGTATTATTGCTGTTTTTGACCGCGACAGAGAAATTGCCAAACCGTTTTTTAAGGCATCCCGGAAAACTTTGATTAAGGAGCTTCTCAAGCTGGATCATCCGCATCTAAGCTACGACCTGATCATCCGCCTGATGAATGACCGTGTTGTACACAATGAAGAGCTGGCAGCTATCTGCGAGGAAGTTTCCCTTTCAAGCATCGAGCGTTCCTACCAGAAAAGCACACTGGCACGTCTGGAGTCCAATGTTTTATTTCATCTGGAGCTGCCGCTGCTGCACAAAGAAACCAGATCCTTTCAATCCGAATTTCACAATGCGGCAGCCATCTTATATAAATGGGCACGCTTCAAATTAAACCCGGTATTTGAATATATTCCCGCAGAGCTGTCAAATTACGATGCCATATTGCCGGGATACCAGCTAAAAACAAGCTATGACTGCGAAAACCTGTCGTTTTCCATGAAATTACAATATATTGACAGTGAAACCCCGGGAACACTCTGGCACGTTCACTCCTCGCTGGAATATCTCGAGGACGGACAGCTGCATTTTTATCATATGACATCCCGCGACATGCCAAAAAGCGTCACCCAGAAAACGACCTTCCTAAAGCCGTCCTTCCTCCACGATTTATCCAAACGAATCGGCATTATGGATGTCGTGCGCATCGGAAGCAAGGTAAGCTATGTCCGAAACCAGAAAGAACTGGAACAGCTCGCCTGCCTGATCCGGCATTCCAAAAGGAAACTTCCGGTTGTCGCTATTATACAAAATACGGGCAAGCCATCAGACGGCCGCTCCCAGGAAAAATACGGTGAATATGATATGACAACCTTTACAATCAACGGCACCCGGCTTTCAAAAGTTGTCGGACACTATTGTCATGTTTATATGGTTGATTATGAGATGGCAGAAGCATTTGCCTCTGTATTTGATCTCCCTGCGCCGGATACGATTGGCAGCATCTGTGTCTATTGGCCAAAAGCCACGCGCAAGGAAATGGATTTTTTTACCAGAAAAATGGTAATTGATACACAGTTTGATTTTAATAAGCTTGCTTTTCATGATGATAACATTTATGAAAAAGCATTCCGGCATAAACTGGTTCAAATGATGAAGCAATTTAATGTAATGTAAACAGGGTTCCCACTTTTTTATCTTCAAAAAGGTCATACAGCCTTTTTGGACGGTTCCCATTCATCAGCACAACGTCAATTCCAGATTCATAGGCAATTTCCACCGCATCAATCTTTGTTTTCATGCCGCCTGTGCCAAATCTGGTTCTTGCCCCTCCTGCAAGATTCCGAATCCGGTCATCTATCTCATGCACAACCGGAATGAGGCTGGCATTCGGATCTTTGTACGGATCTGCACTGTACAGGCCATCAATATCAGATAAAATAACCAGCAAATCTGCTTTTGCCAGAGTTGCAACCAGTGCGGCCAGAGAATCATTTTCCCCAACCTCAAGCTCCAATTCATCAATCGCTACCGTATCATTTTCATTGACGACAGGAATTGTCCCAAGCCTGAGCAGCCGCTCCAGTGCATTTTCCACATTTCGCCGTCTGTCCTCCAAAAGGCTGTATTTTGTCAAAAGCATCTGTGCAACAGAAATACTGTATTCACCAAATAATTTATCATACAAATACATTAACTCACACTGTCCTACTGCAGCACAGGCCTGTTTCCCCGGTGTATCCTTCGGGCGCTCCATCAGCCCCAGTTTTCCCATACCCAGGCCAATCGCGCCGCTGGAAACTAAAATAACCTCATGTCCGCAATTATGAATATCAGACAGGGTTTTTACCAGCTGCTCTATCCTCCGGATGTTCAGCCTGCCCGTCTTATGCGTCAGCGTCGACGTTCCAACTTTAAATACAATTCGTTTGCACTCGCTTACTTTTTTCATACTAATCCCCATTCCGGAGCGTTTCACGCGGCGGGATGCCGTCAAAACTATTTGTAACGCTCCAGCACAAATAGTCAAATCCTCTTTCGGAGGATTTTGAAAAATCAGCAGTTTTCGCCTTTCATAGCCAGCTGCAGCTTTTTCTGGTAATTTGTATCCAGCTTCAATGTGGAGCGGTCTTTCAAAGACTCATATACCTTCGGCGTCATAATGCTCTGGTACGCCGGACGGATAATTTTGTCCACATTGATCAGTTCTTCCAGACGATGCGCACTCCAACCGACAATTCTCGCCATGGCAAAGATCGGAGTAAACAGCTCTCTTGGAATCCCCAGCATATTATACACAAATCCGCTGTAGAAGTCTACATTTGCACTGACACCTTTATAAATTGCACATTCCTCGCCAATTACCTCCGGTGCCAGACGTTCAATCATAGAATACAGCTCAAACTCTTTTTTCTCGTGCTTTTCGTTCGCAAGAAGCTCAACAAACCGTTTAAATATCACTGCCCTCGGATCAGAAATCGAATATACTGCATGCCCCATCCCATAGATCAGGCCTCTCTTGTCAAACGCCTCCTTGCGCACGAGCTTACGAAGATAATCCCTCACCTGATCCTCATCTGTCGTATCCGATACATTCTGTTTCAAATCATGGATCATCTCAACTACTTTAATGTTAGCTCCGCCATGCTTCGGTCCTTTCAGGGAAGACAGCGCTGCAGCAATAACAGAATATGTGTCTGAACCGGCAGAAGTAACCACACGGGTTGTAAAGGTAGAATTATTTCCGCCTCCATGCTCCATATGAAGTACCAGCGCCAGATCAAGAACTTTCGCTTCCACATCCGTGTATTCTTTGTCCGGGCGAAGCATGCGCAGAATATTTTCCGCCGGGGACAATTCGTCCAGCGGACGGTGAATATAAAAGCTTTCATCGCATTCATAGTGGTTGTATGCATGATAACCGTATACCGCAAGCATCGGGAATACACTGATCAGCATAATACACTGTGAAAGCACATTTTCCAAAGAATTATCTGTCACCTTGTCATCATATGACGCTAAAGTCAATACACTTTTGGTCAGGGAATTCATGATATCCTTGCTCGGCGCTTTCATAATAACGTCCCTGACAAAGTTGGTTGGCAATCTCCGGTTTCTGCCTAACACCTTAGAAAACTCCTGCAGCTCCTCTTTTGTCGGCAGCTCGCCAAACAGCAAAAGATATGCCGCCTCTTCAAACCCAAAACGGTTGTCAGTGCGAAAACCTGCTGTCAGGTCAAAAATATTGTACCCTCTGTAATACAGCTGTCCCTCACACGGAATCACTTTTCCATCCTTTGTGTCGCTCGCCTTGATCAGGGAAATATTTGTAATGCCAGACAAAACGCCTTTCCCATTTTTATCGCGGAGCCCGCGCTTAACGCCGTATTCATCAAAAAGCGATGCATCAATCTGATTGTTTTCTACACATACCTTTGTGTATCTGTTGGCATAATCCGCCATCATTTTTTCGAAATTTTCACTCATAATCACATAACCCTCCTTATTTTACAGTTTCCCCTGTTCCTGTTCAAAACATCCGTCACGCAAAACCGCAGAAATATTCCGGCTCAGCTTTGTGGCAATATCGCCCAGCACTGCAGTCTGTTCTTCCGTAACTCCCTGAAACAAAGCCCTCATCATCTTTTGCCGCTGTGTGTGAACCGCCTGTATAATCGGCAGCGCTTCCTCCTCAATGATCAAATGGATATAACGCCTGTCATTTTTCATGTGTTTTGTAGAAAGAAAGCCCCGATCAATTAATTTCTCCAGTGATTTTGATACATAGGATTTCGTCAAATAGCGCTCCGAAACAATATCCTTCGCCGTATCAAACCGTTTGTGCTCATATAAAAACAAAAGCACCCTGACATCTACCATATTGAGATTATATTTCTTTAATACCACACTGCAAAAATGTTCCTGAAATTTTTTGTATACCTGACCGTTCAGCAACAAATCAAGACTGTCGTCCAACTCCTCACTTCCTTCCATCCACAGCCGTACCAGCCTGTTTCCTGAATCCCTCCGTCAATTAGTATCTTTTTGAACGGTTCACAATGAAACTATTATACCGTGGGAGCCTGTTTTTGTCAAATTCCGGTCCTTTTATTCGAGGTGCCGGACAAAATTTTTTCATACATCCGGTTTTGCAGACAGGCACTGGCAGTTCTATCTTAAATATGATATTATTATAATTTAAAGAGAACTTATTTTCTGAAAAGCTTTGACAAGCAAAAAGATTCCAGTACCAGTACATCAAAAATTAAGTCTTTGATAGTATGACTTGCCAATTACTTAATATTCGATGTACTAGTATAGCGGTTTCTTAATAACTGGACTTTTTACGCTGAATGTTTTTATCAGAGTGCTGCTCAAAAAACGCAGGCGTAGCGGGCTGCGCTGAGGATTTTTGAGCAGTGCTGTCGTGAAAACAGGCAAGTAATAAAGTGTAGTTAATTAAAAAACGCTATACTAGCATCTGTAAATGAAGAAATTAGGGGGATAGCTATGTTTTCAAAAGAAATATTACAGGATATTGTAGGCGAAATGACACGAAATTATCAGCAGGATGCATTTTTTACATCCCATGCCGGAAAACAAATGCCAAATCGAAATACGATGATCCATATTATACTTGGAATCCGGCAAATTTTATTTCCCGGATTTTTTGATGAGGAAAACCTGAGCCGGACGATACCGGATTATTTTTTAGGACACAATGTAACAAGGCTGTATGAGAGCTTATCCGGGCAGATCTTAGCAGCTCTTTCCCACACTGCGGACAGCTCTTCCGGCGATACCGCGCTTACAGAGAAAGCAGAGCAGATCTGCACCAGCTTTTTTTCCTCTCTGCCATCCATACAGTCTCTGCTTTTAAAAGATGTATCTGCTGCCTATAACGGCGATCCGGCAGCACACTCAAAAGAAGAAATCGTTTTCTGCTATCCTGGTTTTTTTGCGATTTTTGTTTATCGCCTTGCGCATCAATTATATCAGTTAAATGTTCCGTTTCTCCCGAGAATTATGACAGAATACGCCCATGACCACAGCGGGGTGGATATCAATCCCGGAGCAGTCATAGGCGAACATTTTTTCATTGACCACGGAACCGGCGTAGTAATCGGCGAAACCACGGAAATCGGCAACAATGTTAAAATTTATCAGGGAGTGACGCTGGGCGCTCTCTCTACACGCAGCGGACAGCTTTTACGCGACGTAAAACGCCACCCGACGATCGAAGACAATGTAACCGTATATTCCAATGCCTCCATACTGGGCGGTGAAACCGTTGTTGGAAAAGGCTCTGTAATTGGCGGTAACTGTTTTATTACAGAATCTGTTCCGGCAGGTTCCCGTGTAAGCATAAAAAACCCGGAGCTGACGATCACCGAGAAGAAAAAGACTGGCGACCTGTTTGATTAGCTCCGGGCTCCGTATGATACTTTTTTAATATTTGTTTTTAATATTTACTGTAACTGTTGTCCTCCAGCGAAATGATCTGCTCATTTGCCTCACTGTTCGTAACCGACACAAAATCAGATGCATCCGGTATGGTATATCCCGTGTTTGCGGTATCCGTACTGCCTGCACGGTAACCAAAGGAGTCCTGCTGCCGAGAAGAATCCATACTCTGTGTTGTATGGATTCCCGAAGCTGCGATGGCTCCTTTGGCCGTTTCTGCACCGGAAAATCCACGCAGCCTGTATTTCTGAACCAGCTCTTCCAGACCCTTCGCCTGGCCGGAAAGCTGCTCGCTGGCCGCTGCACACTGCTGGCTTGTCGCTGAATTTGTCTGGACAACCTGTGACACCTGTTCTACCGCAATATCAACCTGCGACAGCCCATTCGCCTGGTTGGCGGATGCCTCTGCAATATCATCTAACAGCTTTGCGGTCTTCTCTACTGCACTGACAATTTCAGACAGCTTGTTTTGCGTCCTTTCTGCAAGCTCTGATCCATTCTGTACTTTCTGTATGGAATCTTCAATCATTTCCGCCGTCTCACTGGCCGCCGCTGCACTTTTTTCAGCCAGGCTGCGCACTTCCTCTGCAACAACAGCAAAACCTTTTCCGTGTTCTCCTGCCCTCGCTGCCTCCACAGCTGCATTCAGCGCTAAAATATTGGTCTGAAATGCAATGTCATCAATCGTCTTAATAATCTTAAAGATATTTTCAGAAGATTCGTTAATCTCTCCCATCGCCGCAACCATATTATCCATTTCCTGGCTGCCTGCCGCTGCGTTATCTTTTGTCTCACGCACCAGGTTATCCGCCTCTTTTGCAAACTCTGCATTTGCCTTGGTCTGTTTTGTGATATCATCCAGAGACGCCGTCAGCTGCTCCAGTGAGCTTGCCTGCTGCGTGGAACCCTGTGCCAGAGACTGGCTGGCAATCGCAATCTGTGCGGAACCGGATTTTACCTGTGCAGCCGCCTCCCTGATATTGGTCATCGTAATATTATTTTCATCAACAAGCAGTTTAATGGAATTGCCCAATACATCCTCTTCGGATTCCGGATTTACCAGCATAGACAAATCACCGTCTGAAACCTGTTCTGCAATTCTGGCAGCTCTCATATTTTTGGCCGCCAATGCATTGACTGCATCCGTCAGAACGCCAATCTCATCATTGTTGACTTTCTCTGCCTTCACGTTGATATCACCCTTCGAAAGCTTTTTCACCGTATCCACAAGAGAATACATTGGTTTTACAATACTGCGTACAGTCACAATACAAAATGCAATTATAAGAACTGCCAGCACTACAAGAAATATTGTAGATCTGATATCATTGGCACTCTGGCTTGCAAAAGCGTCCTCCGCCTCTGTCTCTGACAGGCCGGTACATTTCTCAAGCATCTCTTCAATCTGGTCATTGGTTTGTGAAATGACCTGCTGATATTCCGAATTATATGCCTCCAAAGCTTCCGAACGCTTATTGGACTGAAGCAGCGCTACAACATTGCCCGCGGCATCTTTCCCCAGGTCAAGGTTTTCCGTGATCTCCTCAAAATCACTTTTCAGGTCTGCATCACTGATAGCATCCTGAATAATTCCGATATATTTTTCCAACTGTGCAGAAGTCTCTTCAATTTCAGTCTCATTCTGAGCCGCCTCTTCCTCTGTAACAGATTCCGTCAGAAGCAGCGAGGCAAGCTTGTTCTGCGACTGCGCATATGTCGTATTTAACCTTGCCAGATTTATGCTGACGACATCATACTGGCTAATCACAGTCTGATATTGATTCCGCACAGCAACCCCCTGCTGGTTACGGTATGCAAAAAACAAAAACACCATCAAAATAACTAAAATAAATGTACCATATATTCTTGCGCTGATTTTAATATTTTTTAACATATTTCCCTCCATTCCGAAGCGATTCCAAAAGTAACGTGTATTTATTCTGCCGCCTGTTCCTGCTCTTCCTGCGGATCATGCAGCAATTTATAGGGATCCAGTAACAGTTTTACCTCTTCTCCCTCCCGGCCGATCCCAAAGACATATTTCCGTGCCTGGGCAGTCAGATTGCTGACACTTGGCGGCGGCAGAATCTCATCTCTGGCAATATTCACAACACCCTCTATCCCATCGACAATCAGCCCGACTACCTCGTCCTGGAGCTGAATGACGATCACACTGGTACGGTCGTTGTACTCTAACGGTTCTTTTCCAAAGCGGATTCTTACATCCACAATCGGTATCACCTTGCCCCGCAGATTGATCAGTCCCATAATATAATCTTCTGTTTCCGGTATGCTTGTGTACTGCCCCAGCCCTATAATCTCATTTACATTTTCCAATGAAAGGCCATAAATCTCATCACAGCACCGAAATGTCATATACTGTTGTTTCTGTTCCGGCTGTTCATTCTCATCATTCAAAACCTGTACTTTTTCTTCTTCCATAGCCACCTCCAATTAACCATTACTTCAGCAAATCACCTGTATCCAATATCAGGCTGATGCTTCCGTCACCCAGCTGGGTGCAGCCCGAAATCCCTTTCACCTTTTTGATATAAGCAGGAATCGGTTTTACTACAATCTCCTGCTCGCCAATTAACTCATCTGCAAAAATGGCAATCTGGCGCTCTTCATGGCTCAGGATAATTACAATTCCCTCTTCGATATTTTCCTTGCCATTTTTCAGGTGATAATAACGGTTTAAGCGGATTAACGGATAACATTCCTCCCGAATCATAACGTATTCTTCACCGTCCGGTTCAACAATAAGCTGTTTGCTGCTGACACGGATAAATTCTTTGACGGAATTGGTTGCTGTCACGAAACTGGTTCCCGATACAGAGAAAATCATGCCGTCGCTGATAGCAAGCGTCAGCGGGATTTTCATTGTCATCGTAGAGCCTGCGCCCTCCTCACTCTCAATGTCAAGTACGCCGCCGACATCCTGAATGTTTTTCACAACAACGTCCATGCCAACGCCCCTTCCGGAATACTCTGTAACCTGTTTTTTGGTAGAAAAGCCCGGAAGCGTTATAAAATTAAAAATTTCCTTTTCGGTAAAATCCTTTTCGGAACGATTTCCCAAAAGCCCGTTTGCTTTTGCCTTTTCTAAGATATCGGCCTTTCTCAGGCCCTTGCCATTATCTGACACACTAATCCATACCTGTCCGCCTTCATTTTTGGCTTCTAAGGTAATTTTGCCTTTTTCTAATTTGCCAAGCTCTGCCCTTTTTTCGTTGCTCTCAATTCCATGGTCAACCGAGTTTCGAATCAGGTGCATCAGCGGATCCGAGATATGCTCAATAATATTCTTATCTACCTCCGTATCCTCGCCAATTACCTCAAGCTCAATATCCTTCCCCAGCTTTTTCGAGGTATCGTACACGATACGGTTCATCTTTTGAAATGTGTTTTTCAATGGCATCATACGCATTGCCATAATCGCATCCTGAAGCTCTGATGTGATTTTTGACAGCTGTGCGGCTGATTTCTGGAAATTGGTAAGATCCAGCCCCGGCACCTTTAAATCCGGGTTCTGCAGCACAACCGCCTCGGCAATAACCAGCTCGCCGATCAGATCCATTAAAAGATCCATCTTTTTAATATTAACGCTGATAAAGCTTTGCGTCTCTCCCTTTTTGGCTGCCGGTTTTTTCTTCGCCGCCGGTTTGGACGCCGGTTTTTCGGGCTGCTTTTCCTCAGAGGCCTTTTCATTACTCTTTTGGGCTTCCTCTTCATTGGTCAGCGCAATCGCCTGCGGCTTCTGATCTTTCACCAGTATGGTCGGCTGCTCAACTGGTGCTGTCAGCACCTCACCCGCACTCGACACCGGGCTTTGCGCCTCCATACAAAATGCAATAAAATCATCGCTGGTGCATTCATGGATTTCCACATTCTCAATCCCTGCACTGGCATTGACAAGTTCCATAATATGATTGGCATCTTCAACCGTCTGAAGCGCTATGCGGAACCCAAACTCCAGCACGACATTTGCACTGTCCGGATTTGAAATAATATCGGATGGGGTAAACAAAATGTCTTCGGCAATCCCCTTTAAGGCATTGACGGCAATATATGCTTTGATATTAGCCATATCGGTGTCATTGGCATATGTAATATAAATCAGATAAAATTTGCTGTCATCCGATGCTACCGGCGCAATATAATACCGCTGCTTTTCCTGCGGGGCCGGAGCAGGCGCCGCAGGTTTCTCCCCTGCCTTTGCCTTTCCCCCCTGAATCTTCTTTAAATATTTGTCTAACTGTTCGATCAGATCGTCTGCATTGCCGTCCGTTTCGCTGCCTTCTTTAATTTTTTCCAGCTCTCCTGTAATAAAGTCAGACACTTCAAAAATATAATCCAGCAGCTCTGCGTGAGGAATTTTTTCCGGTTTGCTCTCCCGGATAAAATAAAATACATCCTCTAATTTGTGAGACAATGTAGTAATATTCTGATACATCATAACCGCTGACGCGCCTTTGATCGTATGCATGATACGAAAGATTTCATTGACATGGTCATCATCAAATTCACCGACGTCCTTACTTTCCAGACAAATGTTTTCCAGATTTTCCAGACCCTGCTCTGTCTCAAAAATAAACATATCAAGCATGCCGTCTGTAATCATATCGTCTCCCATAACTTCCTCCTTCCTGTTTTATTACTGTGTCAGTCCGCTAAAATCAATTCGTATTCGCTGTACTGGTACAACGAATCCATGGTAATTAGCAGTTAAATCAGCCCCAGGTTTCTCAGTACCTTTTCAAACTTCACCTGATCAATCGGCTTTCCTGCATAGGCAACACAGCCCAGCTCAAATGCTTTATTGACGTTTGCCCCCTCGTTAAGCGCAGTCGTCATAATAATCTTTGACTGTTCATCCTCTGGAATATTTCTGGATTCCTCAATATCACGAATCGCCTTTAACGCCTGATAGCCATCCAGAGTCGGCATCATAATATCCAGGCACACCAAATCATATGGCATGTCTGCATCCAGCGCCATCAAAAAGGCATCCACTGCCTCCATTCCGTCAACCGTGACATCACATTCGCCATACTTTGAAAGAAATTTTAACATAAATTTTCTGCTGGCAAAATCATCCTCTGCAATTAATATCCTCATACTGAACCTCATTTCTGCACACATTCTTTGCGCATAACGGACTTGTGTCAAGTGCGCACAGACACAAATCCCGCGTGTGATGACTTCGTTCCTTTTGCTGAACAAAAAACTGCTGTTTTACTGCGTTTATAACGATACCAGTCCGTAATTTCCGGCTATGGCATTGTATTAAATGTATAATAAATTTTTTCTGAAATCTGATGCAGGGGAACCTGATGCTCCACTGCGCCTATGTCATACGCTACCTTTGGCATGCCATACACAACACAGCTTTTTTCATCCTGTCCAATGGTTTTGGCCCCAGCCTTCCGCATGGCCAGAAGTCCCTTTGCCCCATCTGCGCCCATACCGGTCAGAATCACACCGACTGAGTCACTTGCCGCCGCCTGTGCCACTGATTGAAATAATACATCCACCGACGGACAATGTCCACTGACTTTCTCTCCTTTTTTCACCTCTACCCGGTAGATACCGCCCTGGCGGACAAGCCGCATCTGCCTGTCGCCCGGAGCAACTAAAACCTTTCCCGGCTCAACCAGATCACCATCCTGTGCTTCCTTCGCCACAATATTGCACTGATTGTTCAGGCGATCTGCATACATTTTTGTAAAACCCGGCGGCATATGCTGTACAATCACCGTGCCGGGGATATCGGGATGAAACCGCTTTACAACATCAAAAATTGCCTCCGTCCCGCCTGTTGAAGCGCCAATCGCCAGCACCTTGTTCAACAGGGTTCTCCCCCTTGCGTTCATTTTGGGAATGACGGGTTCTTTTTCTGTACTGTTCCTTGCCTGTCTGACCTGAACCTTTGCTGCAATATGGATTTTCGGTATCAGCTCTTCCTGCAGCCACTGATTCAGATTCTCCCCCTGTTCATCTGACGGTTTACTGACAAAATCCACCGCACCCGCGTTCATTGCGTCAAACACTGCGTCATTTAATGAACTTAGCATCACAGTGGGAACCGGATACTGCGGCATAAGCTTTCTCAAAAAATCGATTCCATTCATCCTCGGCATCTCAATGTCCAGTGTCATAACATCCGGCTCAAACCGCAGAATCATATCCCGCGCCTGAAACGGATCTGCTGCGGTTGCAACCACATGAATCCCCGGATAGGAATCCAGGCCTTTCGATATCATCTGCCGGTACAAAATAGAATCATCCACTACTAAAACTTTAATTTCTTTCATGTCTATTCCCTCTTTCATGCCATTTTTCTGTAGATAGACGGCTGCACATATTGAAACGGTGTAGCTGCCTTATCTATACTCTCTGTCGTTCCTATAAACAGATAACCTCCTTCTGCCATATGCTGATAGATTCGGTTTAAAAGCTTTGCTTTTGTTTCCTCATCAAAATAGATCATCACATTTCTTAAAAATACAATATGAAACAATCCCCGGAAGGGAATGTCATCCATAAGGTTAAATTGCCGGAATACAATCTTTTTCCGGATTTCTTCACAAATCTGGTATTCCTCCCGGCTGACTGCTTTAAAATAGCGCCGCTTCCATGTATCCGGCAGCGGTTCTATCTGCTCCGCCAGATAAACCCCCTTTTTCGCTTTCTGCAAAACTCTTGTAGACACATCTGTGGCAAGAATCTGCGTATCCCAGCCGGTTTCCAGCCCGAAAAAGTCTTTTAATACCATTTGTATCGTATAAGGCTCTTCTCCAGTTGATGCCGCCGCTGACCAGATGCGCACATCCCTCTGCCCCCTGCTCTCCTTTGCTTTAATCCACGGAAGCACAGTTTTATTCATATATTCAAAATGAATAAATTCCCTCATAAAATAGGTGTGGTTTGTCGTCAATACATTAATCAGGTTTGCAGCCTCTGCTCCTCCAGAATTTTTTTCAACCTGTGTTATATATTCTTCATAACTCTGGAATCCCTGACGAAGCAGATAATTTTCCAGCCTTCCGGAAACCAGCACCTTTTTCTGCGATAAGTCAATTCCGTACCGTCCTTTCACATAGCTTACAATATGATAAAATTCCTGATCCGATAATATCATTTTTCGCCTCCATGTTGTGACCGCAGGGAGAAACTAATGGCGCGAATTGGTGGAGCCTGCGACACCAACTCGTATTTTTATCTGCAAAAATGTTACATCTCTACCACGGAAAACTGTATACGGCCATCCTCCTCAATCGTAACAACCATGTAGGTTGGACGGTACCCAGGCTGCCTCGGGAGCGTTATGCTGCCCGGATTTAACATTTTGATCTCCGGCTGAATCTCAACCAGCGGCTGATGTGTATGACCGAAAAAAACCATAGATGCGCCATTTGCCCTGGCAAGCCCGCGCATGGCATCTGTCCCCGCTTTACAGTTGTAGCGGTGCCCATGCGTAATCAATGCCGTCTGGTCCCCAATGGTAATCAGCTTGCTGATTGGAAGTTCCTGGTTGAAATCGCCATTTCCACGGACTGCCTCCAGCGGACAGCTGACCATATTCCGAATTTCCGAATACAGTCCTCCCATGTCTCCCAAATGAATCAGCATTTCCAGTTCTTCCCCTTTTTCCCCGAACAGTGACACTGCTTTTTGCAGATTGCCGTTCCTTCCATGGGAATCACTGACCACCAAAATTTTTCTTGCCACTAAAGCACCTTCTCTCTGCGCAATTCCTGATACATCGCAACCAGTGCTTTCCCTCTGTGGCTCACTTTATTTTTCTCCTCGGGAGACAGCTCCGAGGTGGTACATCCAAATTCCGGCACATAGAAAATGGGATCATATCCAAAGCCGTTTGTCCCTTTTTCTTCATATCCAATGCGCCCCTCTATTGTTCCGCGGCAGGTAATTGTCCGGCCGTCCGGAAACGCACAGGCAATCACACACACAAACCGCGCAGTCCGTTTTTCATCTGCAACCCCGTCAAGCAGGTCAATAATATGCTGATTTTTAATCGAATACGGCGTATCCTCACCCAGATATCTGGCAGAATAAATCCCCGGCGCTTTGTCCAGATAATCAACCTCCAGTCCGGAGTCATCCGCCAGAACCATCTGACCGGTGAGATCACTGATTTTTCTCGCCTTAATTACTGCATTTTCCTCAAAACTCTTTCCATCCTCAACAATTTCAACATCAAGAAGCCCTTCGTCCCTCAGCGAAGAAAACAAAATGTTTTCTCCCCGCAAAATCTCGCGGATCTCTTTCATCTTCCCCTCATTGCCCGTTGCAACAATTATTTTTTTAGTCTGTTCCTGCATATTCATCCATTTCCTCCAAAGCCTGCACAATGCCGTTATAAACTCCAAGGGCAATCTCTTTTTGCCCCTCTTCTTTCCTGATATATTTTAAATCCTGGTCGTTTGACATATAGCCAATCTCTACAATCGCTGCCGGCACCTCTGAGTGATGCAGCAAATACAGGTCATTCCGCAGCAATGCGCCCCGGTTTCTCTGCTCTGTCACCGCAGTCAGCTGATTCACCAAAAGCTTCGCCAGACGTTCATTTGACATACCGGAATCCGCTGTCCCGCGGTCAGAATACAATGTCTCTACGCCATATGCCGTCTGGTCACCGATGCTGGATGCATTACAGTGAATGCTGACAAGGAGATCCGCATTCAGGCGGTTTGCCAGGTCAACCCTTGCTTTCTTGGTAACCGCTTCGTCTGTGGTCCGGGTATAATAAACCTGAATCCCATCTTCTTCAAGCAGCTTTCCCAGCCGCTTTGCAATCAAAAGAGTATACTGCTTTTCCAGATATTTCCCATCCTGTGAAAAAGTCCCCTCGTCCATGCCTCCGTGGCCGGCATCTATAACAACAATCTGGTCATAACGATTTTCCGGCTTTGTGAGGGCAATATAATATACATCCTCTGCCTCATACAGTTCCGGCTCGTAGATGCCCTTCATCTTAAAACTGATCTTGACTGTCTTGTGCTGTCCGGTCTCAGTCTCTCCATCCCGAATTGTCATTTTCTTCAGCAGCGGATCGCTCTTTGCTTTCACTTCTCCACTGGCAGCGTGAAACCCTTTTACTCTGGTAATATCATCTGCAGATATATCGTCTGCGGAAATCCCCTCTATACTTACCTGTATTCTGCAGTTTCTATAGTCCTGGCTGACATAGATGCCGGCAGTTTCCCCAACTGCACGCTTTGCAATCCGGATATACGCATCCGATGACTCTTCCACATCAGACTTTGTCACATATTTCTCCGTCTCTTCCTGCGGCTCCTGTGTCGCCGCCGCTTCTGTTTCCCTGTGCTTGTTCCCTGCCATTGCGGTATGTTCTGATTTTAGCTCCAGCCGGCTCTGAAAGCAGAGACACCCGACAAACACCACTGCAAAAAAAAGCACGCTCTGTACAGTAAGACGGCGCCATTCTTTTATCTCCATCCTTCGCCTCCGTTTCAGCTTCTTCCATATGTATAGCATGTATAACGCATAATTCGCCCATACTATGAAATTATACATGAATCGGTATCGTTATGCAAGTCTGCCTTCCGGGTACAAATTGATTCTGCGCCTGTTTTTCGATTGAAAGAAAGACGATTTCATAGTATACTTAAAAAAGCTTGTTCATTTTACACATTAAAACAGGAAAGGCCGAATACGATGATAAAAACATATGATTTATCCGGCAGCTGGGACTTTGCAATGGACGCTGCCAAAAAAGGAATTACGGACAAACAGTTTCAAAATACAGAGTGGCATGACACAATTCCCCTGCCGGGAACCATCTCGCTTGCCAAAAAGGGAACCCCTTCTGACGCCAGAGAGACCGGATTTCTTACTGATCCGTACCTTTTTGAAGGCTACGCATGGTATGCCAAAAACATTACACTGGACAAAAGCGATCTTTCGAAGGAAATCGTTCTGTATCTGGAGCGCACCCGTCTGACAAAGATCTGGATTGACGATACCTTTGCCGGCGAATATGACAGTCTGAACACGCCGCACCAGTATGATCTGACAAAATACATTACAAAAACCAGCTTTCGTCTGACCATTCTGGTTTCCAATGTAGATTACCCGACCAAAGGCGGCCACCTTACCTCACCGGACACACAGACAAACTGGAATGGTATCATCGGTGAAATTGCACTGCATATTTATGAACCAATTCATCTGACAAACATAAAAGTTTTTCCCGACACGGAAAGCAAATCTGCAGATGTTGCCTTTGACCTCGTCAACCACTCAGGCAGCGATGCCTCTGTAACCCTGAATGCTGCAGCGGCGCTGACAGATATAAACGGCGATACCGGTCTCCAGGCTCCGCCGGCTTCTTTTTCACTCAAGGCTCCTGCAGGCACTACAAAGCAGCGCATTACCTATTCTCTCGGTGAAAACGCTGCTTTCTGGAGCGAATATACTCCGGTGGTCTATCGGCTGGAGCTGTCCGTTGACGGCAGCGGCGAGACTTCATCTGTCCTGTTTGGCCTGCGGAAATTCAGCACAAACGAAACTGAATTTTTGATAAACGGTACGCCTGTCTTTCTGCGCGGAAAGCACGATGGGCTTATTTTCCCGCTGACCGGTGCCGTTCCAACCACCGTTGCGGAATGGATTCGCGTAATGAAAATAGCAAAATCTTATGGAATTAACCACTACCGTTTCCACACCTGCTGTCCGCCAGAGGCTGCATTTACCGCAGCAGATTACCTTGGCATCTATATGGAGCCGCAGCTTCCGTTTTGGGGTACGCTGACTGCCCCGGGCGATAAAAACCATAACGAAGAAGAACAGCAGTATCTGATTACAGAGGGCTACCGCATGATGGATGCTTTTGGCAGCCATGCGTCATATTGCCTGATGTCGCTCGGCAATGAGCTTTGGGGAAGCAAAGAACGCATGGCTGAAATTATCCGCGGCTATAAGGCAGTTGACCAGAGGCATTTGTATACGCAGGGTTCAAACAATTTCCAGCACACGCCTGTGCTTTTGCCAGAGGATGATTTTTATGTCGGTGTGCGCTTTAGCAAAAACCGCCTGATTCGCGGTTCGTATGGCATGTGTGACGCTCCTCTGGGACATATCCAGTGGGATGAACCGTCTACCATGCACAATTATGACGAGGAAATTTTCCCGACGAAAACGGAGTCAGCCGATGCCGATGCAGCCGAAGAAATCGAAATCCAGTATGGCACCGGAGTCAAAAAGGTGAAAGCCGCTCAGGCAGAGGGGACACTTGTACCGCACATCCCGGTAGTATCCCATGAGATTGGACAATTTGCTGTCTATCCGAATTTTCAGGAAATCGACAAATATACCGGCGTGCTAAAAGCAAGAAACTTTGAAGTATTCCGGGAACGTCTGGAAGAAAAGGGAATGCTTGATCAGGCAGAGGATTTTTTCTATACCTCCGGAAAGCTTTCCGTACAGTGCTATAAGGAAGAGCTGGAGGCTGCGGCACGCACAAAGCGCCTGGCCGGCTACCAGATTCTGGATATTCAGGATTTTACCGGACAGGGAACTGCCCTTGTCGGCATTTTAGATGCTTTTATGGACAGCAAGGGACATGTCACACCGGAGGAATGGTCCGGGTTCTGTTCTGACGGCATTTTGCTGGCGCAGTTCGCTTCATATATCCATACCAGCGGAGAAACATTTCCGGCGGACATGGCCATCCGTTACTACAATCCGGAACCCCTGACAAATAAAAAACTGCATTGGAGCGTATCTGCGAAAGATACCTGCGAGGATGCGGATGACAGCGGCATTCTGACGGCAGCTCACGCTGTTGCCGAAGGCGATGTGGCAATTCCAGACCACGCTTTTGGTCTGGTACAGCTTGACACAGTCGAAATACCTCTTCCTGAGGAAAAGGAACCAAAGGTTTATACCCTTACGCTGACAGTAGAAAATACTCCTATGAAAAACACCTATGAATTTTACAGCTACCCGGCGAGCCGCAGCAGCCTGCCGATCAATGCGGTTTCACACATAAACGAAAACGGCTGCCATTTGTTTCTGACAACCGATTTTGACGAGGCTGATGCCATGCTCCGGCAGGGAAAACGCGTCCTTTATCTGCCGGAAGAGGTCCCGGAAAGCATTGAAGGCTTCTACTGCACCGACTTCTGGTGTTACCCAATGTTCCGCGATATCTGTGAGTGGATGAAAAAACCGGTTGCTGTAGGCACAATGGGGCTTCTCATACAGAGAGAACACCCGGCGCTAAGCAGTTTTCCGACGCATAAATATGCAACTCCACAGTGGTATCAGATCGTATCGCACAGTGACTGCGCTATTTTAGATGATGTGACGGAAAAGGATTACCGCCCAATCCTGCAGATGGTAGATAATTTTGACCGGAATCATAAGCTTGGAATCCTGTTTGAAGGAAAAGCCGGCAACGGCAGCCTGATGATCTGTACCTGCCGCCTGAGTGAAATTTCCAGCCGTCCGGAGGTGAAACAGTTTACCAAATCCCTGATTGCCTATCTGACCTCGGAACAATTTGCGCCGCAGCAAACATTGGATATGGATAAACTTCGGAAAATATTTGTCCAGCCGTCCTAAGTAGCGCTATCTGGAAAAACAGGCAAGTCAAACTGGCTCTCGTATAGGTTTGCATAAAAGCCCTGTTTTTCCAGAAGCGTTTTATGATTTCCCTGCTCAACGATCTTTCCGTCCTTCATGACAAGAATCATATCTGCATTCTGAATCGTGGACAGCCGGTGTGCTACAATAAAACTGGTTCTTCCCTCCATTAATTTCTTAAAGGCACTCTGTATTTTCATTTCCGTTCTGGTATCAATCGATGAAGTTGCCTCATCCAAAATAAGAATAGACGGCCTGCACAAAATTACTCTGGCAATGCATAGCAGCTGTCTCTGCCCCTGAGACAGATTGTCCCCATTTTCTTTTATGACCGTATCATATCCATTGGGCAGACGTTTGATAAAACTGTGCGCATGCGAAAGCTTTGCTGCCTGTATCGCCTCTTCTCTGCCGGCATCCTCTCTGCCAAACAGGATATTTTCCAGAATGGTGCCATCTTTGAGCCAGGTTTCCTGCAAAACCATGCCATAACGGCTTCGCAGCGCCTCCCTGGAATATGCGCGGATATCCTTTCCATCCACCAGAATCGCCCCGCCTGTCACGTCGTAAAAACGCATCATTAAATTAATAATCGTCGTCTTGCCGCAGCCGGTAGGGCCGACAATCGCAATGCGCTGGCCGGGTTTTGCCTCCAGGTTTAAATTTTGAATCAGCGGTTTATCTGCCGCATAAGAAAAATCCACATGGTCAAACTGCACACTGCCTGCAGCCTGCACTTTTTTCCCAGTCTGCGCATCTTTCCCCGCCAGTGTTCCTTCCGGTTTCTTTTCTGCCGTCTCAGCCTCTTCCGATTCCTTTTCTGCCGTCTCAGCCTCTTCCGGCTCTTCTATCAGTTCAAAGACACGACCGGCACAGGTAATCGCATTCTGCAGCTCAGTAATTACACCGGA
Organism: Clostridiaceae bacterium; assembly: GCA_021200535.1. Taxonomy (GTDB): domain Bacteria; phylum Bacillota; class Clostridia; order Lachnospirales; family Lachnospiraceae; genus Butyribacter. The sequence continues at coordinate 26,201 of JAJQGL010000114.1, forward strand.
AATTTCATTAAACGGCTTCGTATATTGGTTCGCATAGCTTAAAAAGCAAGAAAGGCTTCCCACGCTAAGCTGCCCCTGAATCGCAAAAAATGCCCCGGTTATCCCAACGCCTGCATATACCAGATTGTTGACAAATCTGGTCGCCGGGTTGGTAATTGAAGAAAAAAAGGTAGCCCTTAACGAATATTTTTCCAGTCTTACATTGATTTGGGCAAAACGGTCCAGCACCTTTTTTTCCTGGCCATATGCCTGCACCACCTGCTGGTTTCCAATCATCTCATCAATCAGTCCGGTCTGCTCTCCGCGAACCTCAGACTGCTTCTGAAACATAAAATGTGTCCTTTTTGCTATAAATGCTGCGACAAAAAAGGAAAGCGGCGTGACTACAACTACCACCAGCGTAATCCAGACATTAATCCGCAGCATGAAAACCAGAGTCCCAAGAATAGTCAAAATACCTGTAAACGCCTGCGTAAACCCCATCAAAAGCCCATCTGCAAACTGATCGACATCTGCGATGATGCGGCTGACCACGTCCCCCACCGGATGCGCATCCAGATATTTGACCGGAAGCTTTTGTATTTTGTGAAAAGCATCCCTACGGATGTCCCGAACCACCGAATACGTAATCCGATTGTTCAATACATTCATAACCCATTGGGAAACGCCGGTAACAGCAATCACAACCACCATGCGCGCCAAAATGTCTTTCAGGCCTGTAAAATCTACCTTTCCCTTTTCTATCATCCGGTCTACCGCATCGCCAGTCAAAATCGGCAGATACAGGGTGAACACAACTGACACCGCTGCAAACAGCAGAGAAAGCAGAATCAGCCACCAATATTGCCGGATATAGAGAAGCACCTTTCTTATCGTCTTTTTTTGATTCTGTTTGCTCATGCCCGTTCCCCTTTCTCCTGAAACTGTGAATAATGAATTTCCTGATAGACCTGACAGCGGCTTAACAATTCATCATGCGTTCCCATCCCGATGACCTTTCCGTCCTCCAGCACCAGAATTTTATCTGCATGGAGCAGGGAAGATGTCCGCTGCGACACGATAAAGATTGTCGGATGATAGGACAATTTCTTCAATCCGCTGCGCAGCTTTGCATCTGTCGCATAATCCAACGCAGACGTACTGTCATCCAAAATCAGTATTTCCGGCCGGCGCACCAGCGCCCTCGCAATGCTCAGCCTCTGCCTTTGTCCGCCGGACAGATTTCTGCCGCCCTGCTCTACATGCGCATCGATTCCTTTCTCTTTTTTTTCAACAAATTCCATGGCCTGCGAAAGCTCCAATGCTTCCCGAAGCTCTTCCGGCGTGGCAGTTTCCTTGCCCCACAGAAGGTTTTCGCGTATTGTTCCCTGAAACAAAACTGCCTTCTGCATCACAATGCCGATTTTACTGCGCAGCTCTTCCAGCGGAAACTCTTTCACATTGATGCCGTCAACCAAAACATTCCCCTCTGTCGCATCATAAAATCTCGGAATCAAATGAACCAGAGAACTTTTTCCTGAGCCTGTCCCGCCAATGATTCCAATGGTTTCTCCCGGCTCCGCAGTAAAGTCAAGCCCCTCCACAGACGGCTCTGAAGCACCCTGATAGCAAAGCGCTGCATGCTGAAAGATAACCTGTCCGGAAATCCCTGTGTTGTCCGATCTTTGCTTTACCGTTTTGCTATCCGCTTTTTTCCCCGCTGCACCATCTTTTTCAAGATACTTTTCCATCTCCAGAGACGATTTTACCGCCAGAATGCTTTCCACCCGCCCGGCACATGCCAGCGCCTTATTGGATAGGACAATCGTATTCGCTAATTTCACAAGCTCCACCAGGATCTGCGACATATAGTTAATCAAAGCGACCACCTGCCCCTGACTAAGCGCTCCCGCATGAATGCGCAGCCCGCCTACCCATAGAAGCACAACAAGCGCAAGATTAATCATTACATAGGTCAGCGGATTCGTCAGTGCAGAAATTTTACCGACAAACAGCTGCGATTTTGCCAGAAGCGCATTTTCCTGTTCAAATTCCTGTTCCTCCGCGCGCTCCCGCATAAATGCACGGATTACCCGGACGCCGGTCAGATTTTCACGTGTGCTGCCAAGAACCTGATCCAGCGCCGCCTGTACTTTTCTGTACAGCGGCATACTGATACCCATGATTCCAAACACGACAAGCGCAAGCAGCGGAATCACCACAACAAATACCAGCGCCGCCTGTACATCCATAAAAAAGGACAGCACCATCGCCCCCAGCACAATAAACGGCGACCGCAGAAATAACCGAAGCGCCATATTGACACCAGACTGAACCTGATTGATGTCACTTGTCATCCGCGTGATCAGGGTTGACGTCCCGATCTGATCCATTTCCGAAAAAGACAGGGACTCAATATGCGCAAACAAGGCGTAACGCAGCTTTGCAGCAAATCCAACCGCCGCCTTCGCCGCGTAATACTGTGCAGTGACAGAACAGGACAGCCCTACCAGAGCAAGCAGCAGCAGGAGAGCTCCGTAACGAAAAATATATGCCCTGTCCTCTGAGGCAATTCCATAATCAATAATTGCCGCCGTCACCAGCGGCACCGTGAGGTCAAACCCCGCCTCCAGCAATTTAAAAAGCGGGCCCAAAATACATTCTTTTTTATAATCCTTTAAATATACCAATAAGCTTTTCATGTCATTCTCCAATCCCGCTGATGCGCCGTCTCATTGACCTTTCGCATCAGAGCGCAGAATATTCTTATATTTTTTCTTTACAGATTGTACAGGAAAAAAAGCAAGGATTCAATCCTTTCTTTAAATATTAATTTGCCATATTGCTTTTTTTTATCTATAATAAAATAAAAATCAAACAATTCACAGCAATTAGGAGGTCTGTCTTGGAAACATTTGAGTTAATTGCGCCCTGCCATTTTGGTTTAGAGGCTGTTTTAAAAAGAGAAATCGTTGCACTTGGCTATGACATCATAAAAGTAGAAGACGGCAAAGTTACATTTACCGGAGATGCTGCCGCTATCGCACGGGCAAATATGTTTCTGCGCACCACCGAACGTATTCTGATTAAAGTAGGCAGCTTCCAGGCGACCACCTTTGATGAGCTGTTTGAAGGAACAAAAGCACTGCCATGGGAAAAATATATTCCGGAGGACGGCAGGTTCTGGGTCACAAAAGCCACCTCCATTAAGAGTAAGCTTTTCAGTCCCTCTGATATCCAGTCTATCATGAAAAAAGCAATGGTAGACCGGCTGAAAAAAAAGTATAACCGAAACTGGTTTGAAGAGGATGGCGCAGATTTTCCAGTCCGTGTAACGCTGATGAAGGATGAGGTAACTGTCGGTCTGGATACTTCCGGCGTTTCCCTGCACAAACGGGGATACCGCCGGGCTACCGTAAAAGCCCCGATTACCGAAACCCTTGCCGCCGCGCTCATTCTGCTCACTCCCTGGAAAAGGGACCGCATTCTGGTAGACCCATTCTGCGGCAGCGGAACCTTCCCGATTGAAGCAGCCATGATTGGCGCAAACATTGCCCCGGGGAGAAACCGCTCTTTTACAGCAGAAACCTGGGGGCATCTGCTCCCGAAAAAAATCTGGTACCACGCTGTCGATGAAGCAGACGACCTGATCATCCGAAACCCGGAAATGGACATCCAGGGATATGATATCGACCCGGATGCGATCCGCGCTGCCATGGAAAATGCAAGACATGCCGAGGTGGAACACCTGCTTCATCTCCAGCAAAGACCGCTATGTGAAATGAGCCACCGCAAGAAATACGGATTTATTATTACAAATCCTCCATATGGCGAGCGGTTAAGTGAAAAGAAAGAACTTCCTGCACTGTATCGTGAAATCGGAAAAATCTATCGGAGTTTAGACAGCTGGTCTATGTTTTTGATTAGTGCATATAAGGATGCACAAAAAGATATTGGAAAAAAAGCAGACAAAAACAGAAAAATTTATAATGGCATGATGAAAACCTGGTTTTATCAATACATGGGGCCAAAGCCTCCAAAAAGAAAACATCCGGAAAACGAAGCACTGCTGTCAGAAAGGCCCTTCTGACATTGCATACAAAAAATCCACAATCTGCTTGATATTTGCGACGGTGTCCCTCTGGTACGCCGTCTCTTTTTCTAATTCATGTGATACATTGTTCACCGTAAAAGCCGTGACCAGCAAATCCTGAAGCAGCTTCAAAATCACCTCAACCACGATCTCCCGTTCCGGCTCCGGACAGTCTTTTAACTGCATCACGCACGTTCGTATCTCATTAATCCCTGTGACCAGTTTATCTGTAACATTAATAGAATCAAATGACATCTGTTCCAGGGAGTCAAGAGAATTTTCCATTCTTTCCAGTACCATACTCGTCCTGTCTTCGGTTTGTGAATAGTCCATTAAAACACCCCCAACAATTCGTGAATCGTGTCAATCCCAACTAATTCCATGTCTCCCAGGTTTTTTTTTGCAATGTCCATCTGCCGTTTGTTGCCCTGCGGTAAAAGGCAGCGCTTAAACCCCAGCTTTGCCGCCTCAAGCACACGCTGCTCTGCCATTGCAACGGCACGCACTTCTCCAACCAGCCCTACCTCGCCAAAGCAAATCGTGCTGCTGTCGAATGACTGGTTGCGGTAACTGGAAAGCACGGCGGCAATAATTCCCAGATCAAGCGCCGGTTCATGAATCCGCAGGCCGCCCGCAACATTGATATATGCATCGCAGTCCCCCATACGCAGTCCAAGCCGTTTCTCAATCACAGCCATCAACAGATTTACACGGTTATAATCCGTTCCTGCCGCCGTCCGCCGCGGCATATTAAAATTCGTCTGGCAGACCAGCGCCTGAACTTCAATTAAAATCGGACGCGTTCCTTCCATCGAACAGGTAACCACGGACCCAGACTCATTTTCCGGCTTCCCCTGAAGCATATACTCCGACGGATTCGTAACCTCCACCAGACCACAACCGCGCATCTCAAAAACACCAATCTCATTGGTAGAGCCGAAACGGTTTTTTACCCCGCGTAAAAAACGGTAAGACGCACTGCCCTCCCCTTCAAAATAAAGCACGGTATCTACCATGTGCTCCAAAATACGCGGGCCGGCAACTACGCCTTCTTTTGTCACATGTCCTATCACAAAAACAGAAATCGCCATGCTCTTTGCAAGGTGCAGCAGTACGCTTGTCGTCTCCCTGATCTGGCTGACGCTTCCCGGCATAGAACCAATTTCTTCCCGATACATGGTCTGAATAGAATCAATAACCACAACGTCCGGCTTCATCCTGCTGATCACATCGACAACCCGGTCGAGATCTGTCTCGCTCAGCAAAAAAAGCTCTTTTTTAAATTCTCCCAGACGATCCGCGCGCATCTTAATCTGTTTTACGGATTCCTCACCGGAAACATACAGAACTTTTTTTTCTGTATTTACCAGCTGCTGGCACATCTGCAGCAACAGCGTAGACTTTCCAATGCCCGGATCGCCCCCGACCAGCACAAGCGACCCGGTAACGATTCCGCCTCCCAGCACTCTGTCAAGTTCCCCAATGCCTGTCAGTGTGCGCACTTCTTCTGTCACACGGACTTCAGAGAGCCTGGAAGGCTCGGCTGCTGCAGTCCGTGAAATCTCTTTTCCGGCAGCCGTTTTGATAACCGGCTCCTCCACAAAGGTATTCCACTCTTTACAGCCAGGACACTGCCCAAGCCATTTTGCACTCTCATATCCGCATTCTTTACAAAAAAAGACTGTCTTATTTTTTCCTTTTGCCATAGACTACAATTTCACAACACGGATTTTTGAAATCTGTCCCGCATTGATTTCCAGACTCAGTATCAGCTTTCCGCCCAGATTTGTTTTCATCTTGCCGATATTGGTATCGTCCACATATACCTTATATTCTGTCTCCGGCTCCAGCTCCAGGGTAATAGAAGCATCCTCCAGTCCCTCAACAGAAAACATCATTTCATCCTCTGTCACTTTTAACCCGGTAACAACAGTTCCCGGTACGGATTCATATACAAACAGACCGTTTTTTTCCAGTTTGGTTATTTCCTTAAACGTTTTTACCTTATACAGATCTCCTTCAAATTCAAAATCAGATAACTTCTGCTTCGTATCAAACTCATAATTTCCAAAGCTTAATGTTCCATCGCTCTCTTTGCGGATTAACTCCTTAATTACTGCCATGATTCTTCCTCCTAAGTTCTTTATTTGCGCTTTCTGAGCCAAAACTCTGCCGATCAATCCATGACATCGTATCTACGCTGCATCACCAGAACGCATGTTATCTAAGTAAGCTAATTATAGCACAAGCGCGGCATCTTTTCCACTACTACAATTTACAAAATGTGATCTTTTCGTCACCGTATTCCGCCCGGATATGATCTCCCGGCATGATCTTTTCTGCCAGAATCTGATCCGCCAGCTCATCCTCCAGCTTTGACTGAATACTGCGCCGGATTGGACGGGCGCCATAATTTTTGTCAAACCCGCTCTTCGCCAGCCAGGCGACCACCTCATCCGACACCTCTATTGTAATGCTCATTTGTGCCGACAGGCGCTTCTGCAGCACCCCAAGCATAATCTTTACGATTTCCTGAATATTTTCCTGCGTCAATGTATGGAAAACAAGCATTTCATCAATACGGTTAATAAATTCCGGCTTAAAGATCTTCTTAACCTCCTCCATAACGCTCTCTTTCATTTTCTGATAATCGGCTTCCTGATCCTCCTTTGTGCCGAATCCAAGGTGCTTCGGAGAAATGATCTGCTGTGCGCCGGCGTTAGACGTCATAATAATAATCGTATTTTTAAAACTGACCTTCCTTCCCTGTGCATCTGTAACATGGCCATCTTCCAAAATCTGCAGCAAAATATTAAATACATCCAGATGTGCCTTTTCAATCTCATCAAACAAAATGACAGAATAAGGATGACGGCGTACCTTTTCACTCAGCTGTCCCCCATCCTCATAGCCAACATAGCCCGGAGGCGAACCGATCATCTTTGACACACTGTGCTTTTCCATATATTCGGACATATCAACGCGGATAATATCCTCTTCCTTGCCAAACACTGCCTCTGCCAGCGCCTTTGACAGCTCGGTCTTTCCCACTCCGGTCGGTCCCAGAAACAGGAATGAACCAATCGGACGGTTTGGGTCTTTCAGCCCCACCCTGCCTCTGCGCACTGCCTTTGCCACTGCAGAAACCGCTTCGTCCTGCCCGATCACACGGCGGTGAAGCTCCTCCTCCAGCTTACGAAGCCGCATGGTCTCTTCTTCCTGAAGCTTCTGCACCGGAATCTTAGTCCAGTCGGCTATCACATTTGCCACGTCAGCATCCGTTACAGTCAATTTCCTTCCATCCCGTTCTTTTTCAAGGTTATTCCGGCAGGAATTTAACTTTTCCCGGCACGCAAGCTGCTTCTTTTTTAACTCGCTGGCAAGCGAAAAGTCCTCCTGCAGAATGGCATCTTCTTTTTCCTTCTCTAACGCAACCTGTTCTTCCTCCAAAGCACGAAGCTCAGCAGAAGGCAGGAACAGGCTGAGGCTGATTTTAGCCGCCGCCTCATCAATGGCATCAATCGCCTTGTCCGGCAAAAAACGGTCATTAACGTATCTCTGTGTCATCTTAACCGCCGTTACAATGGCAGATTCTGAAATCTCAACATGATGATGCTGTTCGTAACGCTCCCGGAGGCCTTTTAGAATCTGCATCGCCTCTTCCTCATCCGGCTCCTCGACAGCAACCGGCTGAAACCTCCGTTCCAGCGCGGCATCCTTTTCAATGTATTTGCGGTATTCTTCTCTTGTTGTCGCCCCGATCAGCTGGATTTCCCCGCGCGCCAGCGCCGGTTTTAAAATATTGGCGGCATCAATCGCTCCCTCTGCACCGCCCGCGCCGATAATCGTGTGAATCTCATCAATAAAAAGCATAATATTCCCAGACTGGGTTGTTTCGCGCAAGGCACGCTTAATGCGTTCCTCAAACTCGCCGCGGTACTTTGACCCGGCTACCATACCCGACAAATCCAGCATCAGCACCTTTTTATCCTGCAGTGTTTCCGGAATATCACCCTGTACAATCTTTTGTGCAAGCCCCTCTACAACTGCAGTTTTTCCCACACCCGGCTCGCCGATCAGGCACGGGTTGTTTTTTGTCCTTCTTCCTAAAATCTGTACCAGACGGCGGATTTCCGAATCCCTGCCGATAACCGGATCAAGCCGGCCCTCCTTCGCATACGCAGTCAGGTCACGGCTATACTGGTCAAGCATTGGCGTCGCAGACTTTCCGCTTCTGCCTTTCTGCATCATATATTCATTTTTTGCACTGGTGATGTCCTGTCCGGTCGCAGTCAGCACATCAATATACAGCTTCTGTACATTAATTCCCTTTGTATTAAGCAGACGCACTGCAATGCAGTCAACTTCCTTAAGCAGCGCAATCAAAATATGCTCTGTGCCGGCGCTTGGCGCACCCATGCGCTCCGCCTCTGCCAGACTGTTTGCCTTTACCTTCCCGGCCCTCGGCGTCAGCTCTCCGGTTCCGATCGTCATAACTGCGGCATCGGAAGAAAAATTTTCTTCGATTAATTCATAAATTCTGTCATATTCCACACCGTTTTCCTTTAAAACTTCACCGGCGACTCCCTTTGCCGTTAAAAGCCCTAACAGCAAATGCTCCGTGCCAATGTATCCATGGCCCAGGGCTTGCGCCTCTTTTCCTGCATTTTCAAATACCTTCTGTGCACTTTTCGTATAACGCTTCTGCATTACTATCCTCATTTCTGCACTGCTTTTTTTCATCCTCTATTCCTTGTGCCGGGCAGTGCGCGGGCACTATAAAAACTAATTTCTCCTTCGAATCAAACGGGCGAGAACAAGCACCAGCAGACAGAATACTGCCATAATCGCAATGATATATTTCAGTCCTGTAATCTGCTTTTCATATGCTTCAGCCGCAAAGGAGGCATCCTCCTGATAGCGGTACCAGGCTTTTACTTTTTCATAGGGGAAAATCATATCTGCTTCCCCGTCATACAGATAAAAGCCCTCTTCTCCATCCCCATCTTTGCCATAGAGTAACACAATCTGATCGTTTTTTCCAGCCTCAAGCGTCCAGGATGCAACCGTCACACCGTCAATCTCTGTATCCGATGCCGCAAAGCCATCCGGAATTTCTACATCCTCTCCCGGTTCAGTCAATGTAATCTTTGTCTTCCCGCTGACAACCGTCACACCCTTTTTTTCTGTCACCGTCACATTTCCCTTTTCACCGGAGTCTGTCTCTGCTCCTTCCTCCTGTGCCGCATCCGGCGCAGCGCTTGCAGGCGCTCCCTGTTCCGGCGCCTCACCTGCCTCACCCGCTGCTGCCTCGCCTGACGGTGTCTCTCCCGGCTCACCCGCCGGCGCCTCACCTGTCTCACCTTTCTCACCTGACGGTACCCCGCCAGGCTCTCCCGCGGCAGCCGAAGGAGCCGCTGACGCCTCCGCAGGCGCCTGTGTTGCTGCTGCCGCTTTGTTCTGCTGCTTTTCCCAGGCCTTTTTTCCCATGATAACCAGATTTAAATCACTGTGGGACACCGACATCTTTGTGTCTGAATCATCATCGGCAATCACATTATACGGCTGTTTTAACGCGATCGTACAGCTTCCCTTTTTTCTCGCCTTAAATTTAATAGAATATTTTATCTTGGTAGCGCTGCTGTCACGGTCCATATCTTCAATCTCAAATTCATCATCATTCCCATGGACAACACTGCCGCCTGTCACAAAACGCAGATAACGGTTATCATACGAAAAATACCCCTGAAAACCCTGAATGGCTTCCGTCGACTCCACAGTAATCACCACATAGAGCGTGTCTCCTTTGACCACCGTTTTGCTCTTCGTATCAATATCAACACTGGCTCCCGCCGCCTCTGCTTTTTTTCCGCCTGCAGCAAAAGCAAACAGAAAAACACAGAAAAGCAGTATACCAAAAACCCTTTTTCTCCTATGCAGGGCCAAAGCCTGCCTGTTCTGTTTTTGTATTTGCCCGCTTTTCTGCTTTATTATCATATTATGCTGTTCCTTCCTGCTTCTGATACATTCAAAGACGCATTTTCCCGACAGCGCAATGCATCTGAAGCATACCTGCATGCTATTTTGCTTTTCTTGTAACTTTTATCTTGTACTTTCGCACCGACCCGCTTTCTGATGTTACCTTAACGGTATATGTTTTTGTTCCCACCGACAGGTTTTTGGTTCCGGTCCCCGAAATCGTCGCTGACGAATTTACACTCTTCGCACAGATTTCGATTGACTTAACGCTATTTGCTACCGTCAGCTTATAAACGGTACTGCCGTCGTCTCCAAGCTTAAATTTTGTAGTAAAGGTCTGGTCTGTCACATACAGCTTTTTCAGATAGTTGTTCGGGTTCTTTCCGCCGGACGGCACAGCGCATGCAGAGGACGGCATATTTTTGTATACCGGAATAGAAAATACCAGCGGCATATCTGCCTTGTCAGAGCCGTATGCGGTATTTGTTTTGGTCGCCTCGCTGTTTGGCGCTTCAATGTTTGCCATATACTGATGGCTGTACCGGTTTTTAGATGTCACGTTAAATTTCTGCAGGTACAGGGTATTTTGCCCCACATTAATATAATTTTTGCCAATATAGGACGCTCCGCCCACAATCGATTTATACGGTGTATTCCAAGGACGGAGATAGGTAGTCCCTGAGCTTGCCCAACTCAGCCCGTTTGCAATAGCCCCTCCTGACGTTGTACTGTTATTGGCGCCAATATTATAAAAATTATAAATGCCTGTGTAACCGCTGACGTTTCCGGAAACCGAACTGCTCATCAGCGTTGAACTAATGACAACCTCCTGTTTTACCCTGGCTGCCAGATGATATGGGCTGACCTGGGAATATTCTGCAGCATCCATAAATGCCTTTGAATATTTGATACTCTGCGTTGTGCCCTCATCATCGGTATAGGAAAACTTCGTGTTGTACATCGGCGTATTTTTCAAAATATTTTCCACGCCCGACTGACTGTGGAAATCAGACTGGTACTCCAGACTCTCAAACTGAAAAATTCCTCTCTCATCCAAAAAATTTCTTGGATCCATATAATACTTCACCGCTTTTTTTGATGCGGTAACCCATGTGCTCCCATCAAACGGGACATACGTATCTGTCGTCCAGTCATACGCACCGTCGTCTGTTGATTTCCATGCATATGATTTGTTGACGCTTAACAGATTCAGCCCTACTTTACTTTCATTTTTAATTACTGTTGACCATTTCAGACCTGTCACATATGGCGTAAATTCCCAATTCGGATATTCCTGATGCAGCGCCCATAGGCTGCTCAGATAAGAATCCGGAAAACCAGCCTTCTTTAACGCCGCTTTATATTCCTCTTCTGTCTCCGTCACGGCAGCAGTGCCTGTCGAGGAGGCAGATGCTGTTGCAGCCGGGGATGCCGTTGCAGTCGGAGATGCTGTTGCAGCCGTACTGGTCTTTTCACTTTTTACAATCTGCAAAAAAACAACTGCATCTTCCAGATATCCTTTGACTGTCTTTTTATTATATTTTACTTTCACATACAGATATTTTTGGGAAGAAATGGTCACTTGTCCCAGTATTGTCATCTGTTTGCCATTTTTAAGGGAAACTGTTTTCTGACCGGACTTCACTGCCGTGTCGCCGCCTGCTGTTTTTTTCAGCGTGACCGCAGCAGATGATTTTAAGATTGCCGGCAAGCCCGTACCACAGGTTGGGGCAACCCCAGCCGACGGCACATATCCCTTACAGGTTGTTTTATTGTATGTAAAGGAAATACGGTACCACTTTTCTCCCTTTACAAGGCTTTCTGAAAGAATGCGGACCTTTTGGTTCTTTTCCAGGGAAACTGCTTTTTTGCTGACCTTTAAACTAGCGGCAGAAGAAGACGCTTTTTTCCGCACGGTTGTCTTATCTGTCACTGTCAGCCCATATATTTTTGTCCTGACTGTTCCGGTCTGCACTGTGACATAGGATTTATAGACATAGCCTGTGATTGTTTTACTGTTCTGCTGAAACTTAACATGATACCACTCGCCATTTTTCCCGGTGATGGTCACCTTTGTGCCATTGGACAATGTGACATTGGAACCGCCTGATGTCACATTGCTGTAGCCGGTTCCCGGCCCTGTGCGCACATTCAGCGAGCCTTCCACCTTTACAATCCCCACCGCTGACGCCTCTGCCACCTGATCCCTTTTCCCGCTAATCAGGAAAAAAAGCGTTGCCGCAAACACTATGATACCGGCAGAAAGAAAAAGTTTTTTCCTCTCTTTCATCCAAACACTCTCCTTATTTTAAAAATTCCTTCAGCTCGTCCGGGGTAAAATAATAATGTGAACCGCAAAAATGGCAATTTACCTCTATCGTTTCGCCGGCTTCAATCATTTCCTGCAAGTCTTTTTTTCCAACACTTGCCACCGCACGGGAAACCCGCTCCCTAGAACAGTCACAATGATAATTCACAGGAATCCGGTCTAAAATCTCAACCGGAAGATCTCCCATCAAATGATGTATCATATCCTCCGGCGTCATGCCCTGTTCCTGTAAATCCGTTACAGAGTGTATCTGCGCAATCGTTTCTTCTACTTTGGCAATCACCGGTTCTTCGGCAAAGGGCATCACCTGGATGATAAATCCGCCCGCCTGTTTTACGTGATTGTCCCTGCCCAGCAAAACACCCAGCCCAACGGAAGAAGGTACTTGTTCAGATGTAGCAAAATAATATGTCAAATCCTCGGCAATTTCACCGGATACCAGATGCGTCTGTCCATTGTATGGCTCTTTCATGCCAATATCCCGGATTACATTTAAAAAACCGGGTCCTACCGCTCCTGCCACATCCAGTTTTCCCTTGTCGTTTGGCGGCAAAATCACCATTGGCTGTTTGACGTATCCCTTCACGTTTGCCTTTGAATCAGAGGTAACCGTCAGTCCGCCGATCGGGCCGGAACACTGAATCTGCAGTGTCAGAATATCGTTGTCCCCTTTCATCATGCTGCCCATCATGCCGGCTGCTGTCAAAAGCCGCCCCAGCGCTGCAGTAGCAACGGGACTGGTGTTGTGAATCTGCCTTCCCCTCTCCACAAGCCCTGCTGAAGTTGAGGCAAATATGCGGAGCTGGCAATCCGCCGCAGTTGCTCTGACAATATAATCCGTACTCATCCTTTCCATCCTCATTTCTGTTTTTTATATTTTTTTGCCACAAAATAAATTCTTTCTGTGTTTTCTGATGCCGCGCCGTTTTTCTCCGACGCGTTCTCCTTGGCAGCCGCACCGTTTTTCTCCGACGCACACTCCTTGACAGCTGCGCCGGAAGCATCCAGCACCTCAATGCAGGAAAGTCCCTGCCTTTCCATGGCCTCCCTGACCTGACAAACCGAATACGCCCTCTGCCGGTGAATCTCCTCTGCACGGCGAAACAAACCGCGGCGTTCATCTTCCAGTTCATAAACCGTCAGAAAATATTCGTTTATCTTCGACTCCCGGTCATACACATTCTCCCAGATATAACTGGCGTCTTCCCTGTTCTCAGCAAAAACAGAATCCCCCAGTATCTCTCTGTAAAAATAGTCTGTTTTCATATCAAAAATAAATACGCCATCCGAATCCAAAAAAAGAGAAGCTTTCGAAAAAACCTGCTCCAGCTGCTGTTCACTGCACAGATAATTCATGCCGTCACAAAGGCAGACCATCGCCGCCACAGAGCCGTACAGGTCCAACTCCCGGATATCCTGGCAGAGCAGTAAAACATCTGCGCCGCATTTTTCCCTGGCAAAATTTAACATCTCCTGCGACAGGTCCACTCCGATCATATCGTATCCCAGCGTTTCCAGACGCCTTGTAATCTCACCGGTGCCGCATGCAAGATCTGCTACAATCCCATCCTCCACGCCATATTTTTTCAGAAGCCGGTGCAGAAACTGCACCCATTCATCATATGGAATGTTATCCATAAAACGGTCATATACCGAAGCGAACCCCCCGTAAATCTCACCATGATCCATAGCCTTTCCTCCAAAGCCCTGCAGGACAGGGCAAAAACGTTATCTGGTCCGGGAGTGATAGCGAACCTTATCCTCATACATTTTCTCGTCTGCCTCTTTAATAAATTCGTCCAGTGTAATCTGTTCATTCGGAACAGCGGCGACATATCCAATGCTTGCAGTTACTTTATACGGTTTTTGTGTTTTTTTGTTGAAATCATCCAGAAAATCCTGAATTTTACGGCAATATTCCAATCCATCCTCCGCCTTCCCAATTTTCCCGGCGGCAACAAATTCATCACCTCCAAAACAGGCACAGGTGATATCCTCCGGCGAAACGACATGCAGTGCCCGCCCAATGGTAGAAATGGCAATATCGCCGTCTGCATGCCCATAAGTATCGTTAATCTGCTTTAGTCCGTTCAAATCCACTGACACGACCAGTAATACCGCATTGTCCCGGACGCAGGACTCATATACCGGAGTGAGCCGCTGATAAAATCCTCTTCTGTTAAACAGTCCGGTCATTGGGTCATGAACATATTTAATTTCCAGATTATTGATAATTGCCTGCTGGCGCTGCCGGATTTTAGTTGCCTCCATCGCATTGCTGATATTCATAAAAAACGGATAGGTAAATTTCATTCTCATAACATCCGGTTCATATACAAGCGCCACATAACCGATTGTCTGCTCAAGGACATGCAGCGGCAAAAACATCACGTTGTTATTTGTCTCAAACACCTCCGGCAGATTCGGCAGCAGAGCAGATGTATTAAAGTCCATAATGCCCATCCATTCTCCGTCATACCGGGAAAGCATAATATCCATTTTTCCGGAATACCCCATCCGTTTAAACCCGGCTTCCTCAATAATGTCTGTCAGCGCCTCTTTTTCAATCAAAAAATCATCTACCACACAAAGCCAGAATTTCCGCGCATAGAAATCTTCTGAATATTTCTGCATGATGTCCGCAAACAATCCCTGAAATGTATCATTATCCATCAGATCAGCCGTCATGGCAATCTGGTTCCGGTTAAATTTATCATACGCATTGATCTGCTCATACAGATCTCTCGCTAACGCTTTATACTGATGCACCCCCGTATCTGTACAGCCGCAGGAGGAACCATAAATAATCTTAGAATCCACCCAGATCTGTGTCTCCGGTTCTTCTCCCTGAAATACCCTGTCCAAAATTTCAAACGCAATCCTCGCCGTCTTCTGAAAATCCTGTTTTGCCGTCGTAATAGACGGAGAGTGTTCCAATGCCTCCTCAATCCCGTCAAAACCCGTTACCGCAACATCCTCCGGAATATGATAGCCCGCTTCCGAAAGATATTTATACGCAGTCAAAGCCATCGTATCATTTGCACAGACAATCGCTTCCGGAAAAGCAAGGTCACTCTGGATAAACTCCCGGACTACCTGTTCGGTAGGCACACTCCAAAAACCTCCATAGCCAATGCGCCCCTCTTCTACCGGAATATGGTGGCGTTCCAGCACTCTTTTATATGCATTGAGCCGGTCGTCTGAAAAAGCATTGTCTTTCAGTCCGGCAATAAAATTTATACGCTTATAGTGATGCTTTTCTACAAGATGTGTGACAATTTCTTCCATTGCCCTGCTGTAACGGAAATTAATGTTATAGCAGCCTTCTAAATACTGATCCAGTGAAACGACCGGAATCTTATGCTGCGACGCCCTTTCCACAATTTCCTGGCGAACGGTATCGTCCTTGATCATCTCCGTAAGCATAATGATGCCATCCAGCAAATGATAATTCATCAGATGAAAAATATTTGCCTCACCCATATCATGTTTTCCGGAATCATACAGGGAACTAAATGAATTAAAAAACAGTATCTTAAAATGGAACTGCTGTGCATACTCGCAAAAGGCTTTCCATAAAGCCTCATTATAATTTTCATCCATCCCGGCAGAACATACCGCAATCCACTTTGTTTTCTTTTCAGACAAAGCTTATGTACCCCCTTATTTACTGCCTCTGTTTTCTCTAGTGTGTCACTTTCTAATTGTATCAGGACATGCCCGCAGGCCTTGGCGCAATTAGAAAATGACACACTAACAGATTGTGCGCAGAAAATGTCTGACAGATCAGACATTTTCAATTCATATCTATATAACAAAAACCATCTCCAATGTTATAGTATACTTGATTCTTTTTTTATGTTCAAGTTTATTTTCTCCGCTTTGGAACAGTTTTCGTAATTTTTTCGTAAATTTATACTCGCTTTTTTCCAATTTGTGCCATTTTTCGAACATACGTACTTGCTTTGTATGCAAAATCATGTTACTATAGCGAATATCAAATATTTCATAATATTGGCGGCAAAAGCCGCGCATCATAGTATACAGCATATAGCAAAAACGGAGGCCGAGAATGAGCAGACACGCAGAAGCGAAAAAATATATCAAAATCAAAGGTGCCAGCGAACACAACCTGAAAAATATCGACGTTAATATTCCCCGGGACGAGTTTGTCGTAATCACCGGGCTGAGCGGCTCCGGCAAATCGTCTCTTGCCTTTGACACCATTTATGCCGAAGGGCAGCGGCGTTATATGGAATCACTATCCTCTTATGCGAGAATGTTTTTGGGGCGGATGGAAAAGCCAAAAGTGGAAAGCATCGAAGGCTTGTCTCCTGCCATCTCGATTGACCAGAAGTCAACAAACCGGAATCCGCGCTCCACGGTAGGCACCGTGACGGAAATCTATGACTATTACCGCCTTCTTTTTGCCCGCGTTGGCATTCCCCATTGTCCAAAATGCGGAAAAGAGATCAAAAAACAGACTGTTGATCAGATGGTCGATGAAATTATGGGCTATGAGGCAGGCACAAAGCTTCAGCTTCTCGCACCGGTTGTCCGCGGGCGCAAAGGCGAACATGCCAAAGTGCTGCAATCCGCACGGAAAAGCGGCTATGTACGCGTTATCATAGACGGACATCTGTATGAACTCTCGGAAGAAATTAAACTGGAAAAAAACAAAAAGCACACGATTGAGATTATGGTAGACCGCCTGGTTGTCCGGGAAGGGATCGAAAAACGCCTGTCCGATTCCATTGAAAATGTGCTGCGGCTGTCTGACGGACTGATGACCGTAGACATTCCGGGCAAAACACAGATTCATTTCAGCCAGAGCTTTTCCTGCCCGGACTGCGGCATTAGCATAGACGAAATTGAACCGCGGAATTTTTCGTTTAACAATCCGTTCGGCGCATGTGAAACCTGTCACGGCCTCGGCTTTAGCATGGAATTTTCAGAAGATCTGATCGTACCCGACCCGACAAAAAGCATTCCGGAGGGCGCCCTTACCGTGCCGGGCTGGCAGTCCGCCACAAAACCGTCAAGCTACGGCCGTTCTATTCTGGATGCAATGGCAAGGGAATATGGCTTTGACCTGAACATGCCATATGGGGATTTATCCGCAGAAACCAAAAGGCTGATTATGTACGGCACCGGGAATAAAACGGTCCGCGTCAAATATACCGGCCAGCGCGGCACCGGCATATATGACATTGCTTTCGAGGGAGTCATCCGCAACGTAGAACGCCGCTACCGCGAAATCAGCTCAGAAACGGCAAAAAAAGAATATGAATCTTTTATGGAGATCATTCCCTGTACCGCCTGTAAGGGAAAACGCCTGAAACCCGGCGTCCTCGCTGTCACAATCGACGGCAAAAACATATCCGAAATCACCGAAATGCCGATCTGCGACCTGGTAAATTATATGAATTCTCTTTCCCTGACAAAACGGCAGCTTGCTATCGGCGAACAGGTACTGCGTGAAATCAACGCAAGGCTTGGCTTCTTAATGGATGTCGGGCTTGGATACCTGTCGCTTGCCAGAAACGCCGGCTCCCTATCCGGCGGCGAAGCGCAGCGCATCCGTCTTGCGACACAGATTGGTTCCGGTCTTGTCGGCGTCGCCTATATTCTGGACGAGCCAAGCATCGGGCTTCACCAGCGGGACAATGATAAATTATTAGCTACACTAATCCGTCTGAAAAACCTTGGAAATACGCTGCTTGTAGTCGAACACGACGAGGACACCATGCTGGCTGCAGACCATATCATTGACGTAGGTCCCGGCGCAGGCATTCACGGTGGGCACATCATTGCCGAGGGAACCGCAGAGGAAATCATGCAGCAGGAGGCATCTGTCACCGGGGCATATCTGAGCGGCAGGATTCAGATACCAATTCCCGAAAAGCGCAGAAAACCAACCGGTTTTATCGTGGTCAAAAAGGCAGCGGAAAACAACTTAAAAAACATTGATGTTACATTTCCGCTCGGCGTACTGACCTGCGTAACAGGGGTTTCCGGCTCCGGTAAAAGCTCCCTGGTCAACGAAATTTTATACAAAAGCCTTGCCAAAAACCTGAACCATGCCCACTGTATTCCGGGCAAACACAAGGAGATTACCGGTCTGGAACAGCTGGACAAAGTGATTGCGATTGACCAGTCACCGATCGGGCGCACGCCGCGGTCTAACCCGGCAACCTATACCGGCGTATTTGACCTGATACGCGATCTGTTTACATCCACCCCGGATGCAAAGGCAAAGGGCTACAAAAAAGGCAGATTCAGCTTTAACGCAAAGGGAGGACGCTGTGAAGCATGCAGCGGAGACGGCATCAACAAAATCGAAATGAATTTCCTGCCGGATATCTATATCCCGTGCGAGGTCTGCCACGGAAAACGCTACAACCGGGATACCCTGGATGTCAGATACAAGGGAAAAAACATTGCCGATGTACTGGATATGACAGTAGAAGAGGCGCTGCATTTCTTTGAACCGCTTCCGAAAATCCGCCGGAAAATAGAAACACTGTTTGATGTCGGATTGTCCTATGTCAAACTGGGACAGCCATCAACAACGCTTTCCGGCGGCGAAGCGCAGCGCATTAAGCTTGCAGCGGAGCTAAGCAAACGCAGCACAGGAAAAACCTTTTACGTGCTCGACGAGCCTACCACAGGGCTGCATTTTGCCGATGTACACAAACTAATTAACATTCTTCACCGACTTGCAGAAAGCGGCAATACGGTCGTTGTCATTGAGCATAACCTTGATGTGATCAAGACTGCAGATTATATTATTGATATCGGTCCGGAGGGCGGAGACCGCGGCGGTACGGTTGTCGCAGCCGGAACCCCGGAACAGGTGGCCGAAAACAAAAAATCCTATACCGGACTTTATATCAAAAAAATGTTTGACAAAGCCGCCAGAAACCAATGACAGAACAACGGAGTAAAACACTCCGGAATGGAGATTGACATGAAGCCAAAAAAATATTCTTTTTATGCCATGCTGGCACGTATGAAATATATTGAGCGATGGGCTCTGATGCGCAATTCTGCTGCAGAAAATATCAGCGAACACTCGCTGGAGGTATCTGTCATTGCGCATGCTCTCGCCCTGCTTGGCAACAAACGGCTTGGGAAAAGCTATAATCCGGAGCACACTGCCATGCTCGGGATATACCACGACTGCACAGAGATTATTACCGGCGACATGCCGACCCCGATCAAATACGAAAACCCTGAAATTCAGGCGGCATATAAACAAATCGAAAAAACAGCCGCCTTTCGGCTGCTCAATATGCTTCCAGACGATCTCCGTCCGGAATACGAAGCATATTTTATCGAATCACCGGAAGATAAGGATGCATACCGGCTTGTAAAAGCTGCAGACAAAATCTCTGCGCTGATCAAATGCATAGAAGAAGAAAAGGCCGGCAATCAGGAATTTCGCAGTGCCAGAAAAACCATTACCGCTTCCCTGGCGGACATGCACTGTCCTGAAGCCGACCTGTTTATACAGGAATTTTTACCGCTGTATCAGCTAACCTTAGACGAATTAAATGAGTGAGCCTAAAAGCAGGACGCACCAGTCTGCAGCAGTTAAAATCCTTTTCGGATTTCTTCCGCTACAGACTGGATGTCTATTGTAATTGGCTCACCAAATTTCATTGTCACGTTATCATCCTCATAACGCGGAATTAAATGCATATGAAAGTGAAATTCTGTCTGTCCTGCAATTTCTCCGTTATTCTGCAGCAGGTTGAGCCCGTCACAGTGAAGCACTTTTTTCAAAACCTTACTGCATTTCTGGGCGACTAAAAGCACTCTGCTGCAATATTCCTCCGGCAGCTCATAAATATTCTCTGCATGTGTCTTTGGCAGAATAATACAATGCCCCTTCGTAATCGGCTTAAGATCCATAACCACTTTAAAATAATCATCCTCATAAATCGCATCTGTCGGAAGCTCTCCATGTGCCAGCTTGCAAAAAATACATTCTGTTTCTTTTTTTTGTTCCATCTTCATCCTCCATTCTTTTTTTGCCAGCAAACAATAATTTATTATTGTTTGCTTGATAACAATAATTTATTATTGTTTGCTTGATAACAATAACTTATTCTTGTTTGCTTGATATACCCTTTTCTGCCTGTTTCTGCTGCGCCCCAAAACGGAACAGAAGGTCAAGGGACTGGAGCAGCTTAAAATTCCCCCTTGCTGTCAGGTCACCGGACAGAAACGCCGCCTGTACAGTAGATTCTCCCCGTATAATCTTCTCAATAACCTCCTGATTTGACCGGATTGCCACATCGACATCTTCTTTCCCGCCGTATGAGCAATGCAGCTTTTCATTATCGATTTCCACAATCAGCTTCCTGTTCTGCTCTCTGATTTCCCAGGAAAAAGAAAGAGCCAGATCCGGGACAGGACAAAACGCCTGTGTGAACACATCAATATATGGCTGCTCTGCAGCGGCGGGCACGTCACCCATCATTTCCTTAAACATCCGGGTAAGCTCCTGAATGTCCTCCTTTTGCTGTTTTACATAGGAATCATCTGAGACATAAATTGAAAGCTGTTCACTCTCCTGCGGCGTAAGGCTGATCGTTTTGGGACGAAGCACATTGTCCCTGACCGCAATACTGCTGGATGGAAAGGAGCTTAATTTTTTAGAAAATGTACGGTAAAAATTTTCCGTCTTTTTCTCAATCAAATACGCATAGTCTGCACTGGTTTCAAAAGCAACCGGATCGCTTACATAAGAACAGATTCCATCACACGGAATCCCGCCTAACATCTCCCATGCCCTCACCAGCGTAAACTGTGCATCCTTTTCCCCGTAGGTCGTCGCCATAACAAGCGGCATCATATACAGCGACTTGATTTTCTCCTTATCCCCATACAGCCAGCAGGCATCCAAAAACTGCCACAAAAGACCGCCAATTCCCATCCATTCCACTGATGCCGCCAAAATAACTGCATCTGCCTCTTTTAGCGTCTTTGGGAGAACAGAGATCCCGCGCTTGTCCTCATATAAATTATATTTTTTCACTTTGATGTTTAATTCATCCAAAACAGTGGTAATTTTGCTGATTGCAAACAGGGATGGATCTTCAATTAATCCCCTGCCCCCATAGTAAATGTTTACTTTCAATTCGGTTCTCTCCTTTTGCTCTTGATTGCCGCCTGCCTGCGTCTCAGCGCAAGGAACGGAACTGCTAAAATAAATCCGCTGATAAAACCGCCGATATGGGCGGCGTTGTCCACGCCCTGACTTGTCAAACCGCCATATAAACTAAAAAGCGCCATAAAAGCTACCTTGCCCACAGTATACTCTCCCGTCTTTCCCCTGTAGTAAATAACGACAAACAGCATTGCGCCCACCGTGCCGAAAATAGCGCCTGACGCGCCAGCCGAAGCGACATATTCATTTTGAATCATATTATAAACCATTGACGTACACCCTGCAAGAATTCCCGACGCGAAATATAATATACCATACAGCACACTTCCCAGCTGACGCTCCAGATAATACCCAATAACAGCCAGCATAAGCATATTATTAAAAATATGGTCTATGCCGCTGTGCAGAAACATACATGTCACCAGCCGGTACCACTGTCCATCCTGCAGAACAGACCACCAGCTCAGCGCGCCCGAATCCATGAGCCAGTCACCGGAAATACCCGAAAAATATTCCGTATACAAAAATATTAACACGTTTAACAAAATAACGCCAATCGTGCAGTATGGCAGCCATGTCTTTCTTTTCGGGTTTCCCATGCCGGCATCTGCCCGGCGCACAGGCAGTTCAAAAGCCCGTTCAAGCGGCATCAGCAGAATCCCAAACATGGCATCCGTATTTTCATACGGCATGACCCTGCCCTCCTGCGGGCAAATCCTCCAAACGCCTTCATAGTGATGAAACAGCCGGGACATACTGCTGTCATCTTCTGTGATCAGAATATATAAAAAATAACTGCGGCTGCAATTCCTTTTTCGCAAAAACTCACGAAACTGTTCCGAGATGTGATAAAACTGCTCCAAAGACAGTTTCACGCCTGCCGTCTCATCCAGCGTGACAACTGCATATCCTGTCTCCCCCTCCTGACGGAGCGCCAGGTGCACGCCGGAAACATTTAATGCAATATCCTCATATAAATATTGTCTCAGAACCGATAGCACTTTTTGGTACATTCTACACCTCAAATTCATATATTTTTTCATTCATTCTATCATTATTTTCCTAAAAAGCAAGTACGGTGTCGAAAAAGAAATAAATATGAAAGCGGATACCCCTTTACGCCCAAAGCCGCATAATACTATCATATTTTTAAGCCATTCCGGCTGCAAATAGATCGTAGGGGGTAACCAATGTGAAAAATTTATTAGAAAATTATGATCTGCTGTTTGCCATGACAATCCTGTCTGCTGCTGCAATCCTGCTCAAGTGCATCTGCGCGATTATCTATCAGGTAATTCTACGGGACAGCGAACAGATAACGACAACAAAAAACAAATGGATCCGCAGTATGATCACCCGTTTTGAAGCATGTTACAAATTAAAGCTTCCCATCAATAATCCGGCGCGTTTTGTAGAAAATGCCCTGGAACATTACCATTTTTTAGGTATGAGCATCCGCAGCTTTGAAAATGCCGATATTTTCTGCGGCCTGATCTTAATCGAAACAACTCTGCTAAGCATCATGGGCAGTATCTATTATAACTTTTCCGCACAGTGGATTGCAATCCATGCAATCACTCTGGCGCTCTATCTCCTGCTTCTCTGTGTCGGTGAGTTTCTCTTTCAGGTGCGCCGCAAACGGAAACGCCTGCAGCTGCAGCTGGTCAATTATTTCGAAAACACCCTGCAGCCAAAGCTGGAAAATCAGTATCTTCATCCAGAAGAGCGCACCGCATATCAGAATGAATATTTTGAGGAAAATCATGCGCCAAAGCAGGCTGCTCCAACAGCTATGACCCAGGGAATCACCGAGGATATGCAGGAATTAATTGATTCCCTGATGGCAGAAAGTAAAATCACACAACAAATCGAAGAAAAAAAGGAGCAGCTTAACACTGCCGCAACCAATGAAAAAATGCGGCTGGTAGAAGAAATCATGCGGGAATATCTTTAAATCCCCGCAATGCCGCTTGCAATTCCGCCTGTAATGCCACCGGCAGATCGCTTATAATGCCATCGGCAGAACACTTGTAATGCCACCGGCAGAATGCTTGTGATACCGTGTGCAGGGCGCTTTGCAGAGCTGATCAGATTCATGCAAAAATAAGGACAGAAATGGAGAATCAATATGGAAAAAAGATATAGTATTTCAGACGCTGCCAGACAACTTAACGTGGAAAGCCATGTGCTTCGCTACTGGGAACTGGAGCTTGGACTTCACATTGCCAGGAACAGCCAGGGACACCGTTTTTACCAGCAGGACGATATTGAGCTTCTGCGTGCAATTAAAGATTTAAAGGAGCAGGGTTTTCAGCTAAAAGCGATCAAACTGATCCTGCCAGACATAAAAAACGTCCGTCAGATGAATCCGCAAAAGCTGTACCGGCTCCGGGAAGAACTAAACCAGCAGGTGCAGATAGACGAAGCATCCTCAGGCTCCGGCAGCCACTACGGACAGGTCATGCCGCTTCATCCCCAAAACAGAAATGTCACTTCCCGTTATCCTTCAGATAATTATGAATCCTCTGAGGACAAGCTGCGCCATTTTGAAGCCATGATGAGAAAAATGATCCGCACTACAGTGGAGGACATGGAACGGGAATCGGAAGAGCGGATCTGCGAGCGGATTACCACAAAGCTAATGAAAGAAATGGACTATCTGACGCGCCAGAAAGAGGAACTCCAGGAACGCCAGATAACCCTTCTGCAGCAGATACTTACCGAAGTACAAAATGGCGGCATTGCAGAGGCAGCTGCCAGCACAGAACAAAAAGGCAAGCTTCCCGCAGGAACCAAAAACACCAGGAAGGCCGGAGAGCACCATAAAAAATTATTTGCTAAGAAGAAGTAATAATGCTATTATATGAGGTAATGACTTTATGGTGAGCACTGTGCCGGTGCCACGCGTCCGGATTTTATTTTCAATATGGGCGGTTCGACAGGCATACCGGCATTCACTTACAATTAATGGAGGAAATTACCATGGGAAATTTTGTTTTTGAAAAATGCAATGATATTGATGGGCTTTACCTGATTCAACCGCGAGTCTTCGGCGATGAAAGAGGCTACTTTCTCGAGACTTACAACTACAAAGATTTTAAAGAAGCAGGTCTGGACATGGTGTTTGTACAGGACAACCAGTCCAGTTCTACAAAAGGCGTACTCCGCGGCCTGCACTACCAGAAGAACCATACACAGGGCAAACTGGTACGGGTACTGTCCGGCGAAGTATATGATGTTGCGGTAGATATCCGGAAAGACTCTAAGACATATGGACAATGGTTTGGCGTTACACTGAGCGCTGAAAAGAAAAATATGTTTTATATCCCGGAGGGCTTTGCACACGGATTTTATGTATTGTCCGACACTGCAGAATTTGCATACAAATGTACTGATTTTTATGACCCGGCTTCTGAGGCCGGCATCATGTGGAACGACCCGACAATCGGTGTGAAATGGCCTATCCTTTCCGGAACGGAGCCGCTTGTCTCTGAAAAGGACGGAAAACATCCGGCATTTTCAAATGCCATTTATCTGAATTATTAATGCTAGTATAGCGAATATTAATGATTCAATGTACTCTCTTTGCTGCAGCTGCCAATGTATTGGCACGATGTTTCGAAAAAACCACGATTACAGAAAGGAATTACCGATGAAAAAAGTTCTTATTACCGGCTGCAACGGTCAGCTTGGACGTGCATTAAACCAGCTCCTTGACGGACAGCCTGTCGAAATTATAAATACCGATGTAGACACCCTCGACATCTGTGATGCAAAACAGGTGCTTACTCTCGTCCAAAAAGAAATGCCGGATACCATTATCAACTGTGCGGCGCACACTGCCGTAGACAAATGCGAAACCGATCAGGAAAACGCCCGCCGCATCAATGCGCTGGGTCCTAAGAATTTAGCTTCTGCCGCAAAGGCGGTTAATGCGCAGATCGTACAGGTTTCCACAGATTATGTTTTTGACGGAAAGGCAGACAAACCTTATATAGAAGGTGATACGCCCTGCCCGCAGAGCGTATATGGCTCTACCAAGCTGGAGGGGGAACGTGCAGTCAGCGCAGCCACTGACAAATACTATATCGTGAGAACCGCCTGGCTCTACGGCGACGGAAACAACTTTGTCAAAACCATGCTGCGGCTGGCTTCCGAACGCGATACCATTACCGTTGTAAAAGATCAGCTCGGCTCTCCAACCTCAGCGCTGGAGCTGGCACGGATGATTCTCCATATTGTGGACAGCGGTGAATACGGTATCTATCACGGAACCTGTGAGGGAATCGCAAGCTGGTATGAATTTGCAAAAGAAATTTTCAGACTGGCAAAATCAGATGTAAACCTGATTCCGGTTACAACCGATGAATACCCTGCCACCGTGGCAAAACGGCCTGCCTATTCTGTACTGGAAAACCAAAAGCTCAATGCACAGGGCAGCTACCGCATGAAGGAATGGAAGGAAGCACTGGCAGAATACATGGCAGGAATGGGATATCAGACAGCATAGGGACAGGAATTGTATTCTGTGCAGAAATGGGGATTTTTATGGAATATCGACAGGAAATGATTGAAGAAAAAAATATTTATGGAGAACGCTTTGCACTTGCCGCACAGCGTATAAAAGAAATTTATCAGGAGACAGCCGCACAAGATGCGGCTGTGACTGTTCACGGGGAAGCATATGGCTGCTATTTCCATACCGTGTCCGGATTTTTATTAGAGATTCATGATTTCTACCAAAAAAAGCTGCAGGGAGTTTACACAGACGCCTCCATTGCAGAGCTGCAGCAGCTAAACACTGCATTGTACAGGGATGTAACAGGCGAAAACTACAGGCAGAGCTTCGCCAACCCTGATTTTGCCGCCGAAAAACTCGGAAAAGAATTCGCGCCTCTGCTGTGCACCTTATATACAGAGCTCCGCAGCAATATTGTATATGCTTTTGAGGACAGGCTTTTCTATCTGACTACATTATATGAGCTATTCATTGAAATCTATAATCTTCTGGAACAAAAGGATGCTATGGCGGAGGAAGTCCGTTCGGCTATCTATTATTATTTTTTTGACTATGCAGATATTAATATTGAGGACAGCCTCAGAGAGCTCTTTGACCCGGAACGGAATTTTGCCACTGACATTATCTGCGGCTGCGACCTGAAAGATCTTCGGTATCTTTACTATTTTGGAGAATATATTACGGAAAACGAGTTGCAGACGGCAGCTTATTTCAATTCCCTTCCAGAACAGGACATCCGCGCTATGGCATCCACATTAACAGAAGGCTTTCGCCGCGGTTATGAGCTGTACCGCATAGACATGTCTGAAAAAAGGACGGTCAATATACGCTATCATCTTGGATTCGAACGGATGATTCGCGAAGTTATCTCCCAGTTTAAAGCCATGGGACTCAAACCATGTATCTATCGCAGCGGAATCAGCATCCGCCAGAGAAATCTGCGCGGAAAAACGGGATATTTCGGCGCTTCACCCAATAAACAGTATGAATATGACCACCGGATGGACAATGCCCTTTTCTTTGATAAGGCATATACTGACCGGGTGTATCAGGAACAGAAGCAGGGATTGGAAAAGCTGAAAAAATATTGTGATGCGTATGCCGGTCCTGTACTGATTGAAACCTTTGGCGAGCTGCCATTTAACCCGCAGGAAAAAAAGACTGCATTTCACTATTCCGAGAAACAACAGCGGCTGAAGCTTGCCCACCAGTCCGCCATGGGACTTCTGCAAAATGAATATATTCCGGGAGATAAGACCAGCTTTTCCATTATCGCATATCCGCTCCCGGAGATCGGTAAACAATACCATGATATTTTCCGTGATACGATTCGCGTCAACACGCTGGACCAGAAATGTTACCTGGAAATCCAGACAAAAATAATCAATGCACTGGACGCCGGAGAAAGGGTTACCATTACCGGAAGGAACGGAAACCGGACGAATCTGACGGTCGCCCTCACCCCGCTTTCCAATCCGGAAAAACAGACAAAATTCGAAAATTGTCTTGCTGATGTGAATATTCCGCTTGGAGAGGTATTTACCTCACCGCAGCTCAAAGAAACACAGGGAATTTTGCATGTCTCGAAGGTATTCCTAAATGAACTGGAATACCACAACCTGGAGCTGACATTTCAGGATGGTGTCATTACCCAGTATTCCTGTGACAATTTTGAAACAGAAGCAGAAAATAAAAAATATATCAAAGAAAATGTTTTATTTCATCACGATACACTGCCAATGGGCGAATTTGCAATCGGCACAAATACAGCGGCATATGTCATGGGCAAAAAATACGAAATCTCCCACCTGCTGCCGATTCTGATTGCCGAAAAAACCGGACCGCACTTCGCCGTCGGCGATACCTGTTTCTCCCATGAGGAAGAGCTTGCCACCTTTAACCCGGACGGCAAACAAATGATTGCAAAAGAAAATGATTTTTCCCGTCTGCGGGACACAGACAGCGAAAAGGCTTATTTTAACTGCCATACCGATATTACAATCCCATATGATGAATTGGGGGATATCATTGTCCATAAGGCAGACGGCACGCAGCTTCCCATTATCTGTGATGGGCGTTTTGTATTGCCGGGCACAGAGCTTCTCAATCAGGAACTTAGGAACGTTAAGAATTAATTTAATGCTTCCTCTAACACAGAAACATTTTCCTGCATCAGCTCGTAATATCCTTTGCCCGCCTCAAAATCTGTTTTACTGACATTGTGAACAGCGTTTAACTGTGCCTTTTTGGCGCCGGTTTCCTCACAAACCGTATCACACATGGCTTCACTGGACAGCTCCACATGAAACACAACGGGAATATTTTCACTTTTTACCGTATCAATCAGGAAAGAAACCGTTTCGGCACTGGCATCCGTTTCTGTGGAGCAGCCTGGAAAGGCCGCGTAATATTCTAAACCATACGCATCTGCAAAATAACGAAACGGAAAACGGTCTGCGACAATAATGAGGTTTCTCTCTGCGTTGTTCACCACCTCAGTGAACTGCCTGTCCAGCGACTCAAGCTTTTTTATATATGTCTCACTGTTTTCCTGGTAAATTTTTTCATTTTCTGTATCCAGTTCACACAGAATATCCGTCAGCCCCTGAACAATCTGAATGGCATTTTTCGGCGATGTCCAGACATGCTCGTCCAACTCTTTCTCTTCTGTATCATCGCTTTCTTCCTGCATCCCCTGAACCGTTTCTTCCTCTACAACCTCATCTACAAGGTCCATCAGGCGAACCGTTTGAAGCGTATCGCTGTCTACTGACTCTGTAATCTGCTCTGCCCATGCATCCGATTCACCGCCAATCGTCACAAATAAATCCGCCGACTGCACGCTTGTCATATCCTTTGGCGTCGGGTCAAACGTGTGTAAATCTGCACCGGGCTTTAGAAGCATCGTCAGGTCTATCTGATCTCCCGCGATATTTTTCAGAAAATCATATTCTGCAAATACAGTCGCAACAACCTTTAGCTTTCCTTCTTCGTCCTGCTTCTCTTCTGTTTTGGTGCATCCGGTCAGACAAAACGATACTGCGCCTAACAGCAAAAAGCATACAAATAACCTATATGGCAGCACAAAGCAAACTCTTTTTTTCCCTCTCATAACAATCTCCATTCCGAGGCGATTGATCGCCTGTAAATTTTCATGCCGTTTTTTTCAATGTCTTTTAAAACTGAAAATCGTTTTCAGTTTACTCTTGAAAATAACTTTTGTCAAGTAAAACGAAAACGATTTTCAATTTATGGCATAATTTTAAGCGAAACACTTTTTATCTTATCTGCGGTAACAGACTTACAGATATTTCCGGATCTCCTCTAATTCGTTTTCCGGATTCTTCCATATTTTGAGGATTTGCGACTGTTTTACAAAAATCACACAGGGAACATTATCTATATCATAATTTTCCAGCAATTCATACATTTCCTCGCGCCGGTCTCCCTCACGGTCTTTTGAAGTGTAATAAGCTGGTATTTCTGTATAAAATTGTTCTAAAATATCTTCAAATTTACTCTCAAATACTTTACACTCTTTGCAATCCTCTCTTCCTATATAAATCAGAAGCTCATTGTCGGAATTTATATCTTTTTGCAATTCATCTAAGGAGATGCCTCTGAAATAATCGGATGAAATATAATCTTGATTTTCCATCTCATCCAAAGGATAATTTCTTACATCTGCATAATAATTCAAGCCAAAAGCAATATTAGCAATGACCATAGAAAAAAGGATAAGTCCTATAACTATTTTACCAATCCGTGCAACTTGTCTCTGTTGAACTAAAATCAACAACGAAACCATAAACATGATAACTGATAAAAGTAATGATACCCAAAAAAAACCTATCTCGATTTCTTTTATTTCCACTGTAGGGTAGACATCCCTAAAAAAACAGCATGGACTAATTCTATGATGTTAAAAATTATTATGCAAAAGCCAGCCAATAGGACGTATGCTGCTTTTTTCATTTTTATATCCTTTCCTTTTAATTGTTAGTTTAATCTATCGCGTGTTAATCTTAACTAACTCTTTTGCTTTTGTCAAGAGAAAATTTAGTGTAAAACATAAGCTCGATAGCTTATTTTCCATACGGCCATTTGTACAGGAGCGTCACAAATAGCTTTGACATTTGCGTCGCCCCGTCTATATCAATTACCGGTTTTCACTTTCTTCAGTTCCGGCTTCTGCCAACTGACCGTTCACCACGTCAATGCGCACAGTCTGACCCATGCTTACTTCATCCGCCAAAATCTTCTTTGCCAGAAGCGTTTCCACATTTTTCTGCAAATACCGCTTTAATGGCCTGGCGCCAAATGCCGGCTCATATGCCTCCGCAGCGATAAACCGGACTGCCTGCTCCGTCAACTCCACCTGAATTTCTTTTTCCTTCATCCGCTGATTCAATTCCTTCATTAAAAGCAATATGATGCTGGAAATATTTTCCTGCGTCAGAGGCCGAAACAAAATAGTCTCATCCAGGCGGTTCAGAAACTCCGGCCGAAAACTTGCACGCAAATCTGACATTGTGCTTTCCCTTGCCTGATCACTGATATTTCCATGCTCATCCACACCCTCCAACAGGTAATTTGAGCCAATATTGGAGGTCAAAATGATAATTGTATTTTTGAAGTCAACTGTACGCCCCTGCGAATCCGTAATGCGGCCATCATCCAGCACCTGCAGAAGGACATTGAACACATCCGGATGCGCCTTTTCAATTTCATCAAACAGCACAACAGAATATGGTTTTCTGCGGACTGCTTCTGTGAGCTGACCGCCTTCCTCATATCCAACATATCCCGGAGGCGCTCCAATCAATCGTGCCACACTATACTTTTCCATATATTCGCTCATGTCAATGCGCACCATATTGTTCTCATCATCAAAAAGACTTGCCGCAAGTGTTTTTGCCAGCTCTGTCTTACCGACGCCAGTCGGCCCCAGAAATAAGAAAGAACCAATCGGTTTCGACGGATCCTTAATACCTGCTTTGGAACGCAGAATTGCCTCACTGACCAGCGTTACACCCTCTTCCTGTCCAATCACTCTCCTGTGAAGCTCATCCTCCAAATGCAGAGTCTTTTCCCTCTCTCCCTCTGAAAGCTTTGCCAGCGGAATCCCTGTCCAGCGCGAAATAATCTTCGCAATCTCTTCTTCCGTCACACTTTCCTGCACTAGCGTCCGGTCATCCGATTTTGCCTTTTCCTCTGCCGCCTCCAACTGCTTCTGCAGCTCCGGCAGCTTACCATACTGGATCTCTGCCAGTTTATTTAGATCATAATCCCGCTTTGCCACTTCCATCTGCGTATGCAGCTCATCCATCTGCTCTTTCAATTTATTAACCTGGTCAACTGATGCCTTTTCATTCTCCCATCTGGCACTCTGGGCATTGAAATGGTCACGGAGCTCCGCAAGCTCTTTTTGCAGATTTTCCAGACGCTCCTGCGATAAATGATCTGTCTCTTTTTTCAGCGCTGCCTCTTCAATCTCCAACTGCATAATTTTCCGCCGCTCTTCATCCATTTCTGCCGGCATACTGTCGAGCTCTGTCTTAATCATGGCACATGCCTCGTCAACCAGATCAATCGCCTTATCCGGAAGAAAGCGGTCTGAAATATAGCGGTTTGACAGTGTTGCCGCTGCCACCAAGGCAGCATCTGTTATTTTTACCCCATGAAAGACCTCATAGCGGTCTTTTAATCCACGTAAAATGGAAATGGTATCCCCCACTGTCGGTTCATTTACGGTAACCGGCTGAAAACGGCGCTCCAGCGCAGGGTCTTTCTCAATATACATGCGGTATTCATCCAATGTCGTCGCACCGATACAGTGCAGCTCGCCGCGCGCAAGCATTGGCTTAAGCATGTTTCCGGCATCCATTGCCCCTTCTGTTTTACCTGCGCCTACAATCGTGTGCAGCTCGTCAATAAAAAGAATAATCTGCCCTTCACTTCTGCGGACTTCCTCCAATACCGCTTTTAAACGTTCTTCAAACTCACCCCGGTACTTTGCCCCCGCCACAAGCGCTCCCATATCCAGCGCAAAAATCTTTTTATCTTTTAATCCCTCTGGCACATCCCCGCGGACAATACGGTGGGCAAGCCCTTCCACTGCCGCTGTCTTCCCTACGCCAGGCTCACCAATCAAAACCGGATTGTTTTTCGTTTTTCGGGAAAGAATGCGAATCACATTACGGATTTCCTCATCCCGTCCAATCACCGGATCCAGCTTGCCATCCCTTGCACGCTCCACCAAATCAGAACCATAC
Organism: Clostridiaceae bacterium; assembly: GCA_021200535.1. GTDB lineage: Bacteria > Bacillota > Clostridia > Lachnospirales > Lachnospiraceae > Butyribacter. The sequence continues at coordinate 58,553 of JAJQGL010000114.1, forward strand.
TTTTCCAATGTATCATAAGTGGCTTCCGGATTATCGCTAGTCACACGCTGATTCCCCCGCACGGTGGAAAGCACCTGTAAAAAGCGTTCCCTGGTAATCCGGCAATCTTTTAACAGCTGCTTTATTTCCTTACTTGGATGTGCCTGCAGACTTAAAAATAAATGCTCGACAGAAACATACTCATCTCCCATGTTTTTTGCTTCGTCTTCTGCGTAAATCAAAGTTTCATTGAGGTATTTATCAATACGCAGCTCACCGCCGCTCACCTTAGGCCGCTTCTGCAAAAGCGCTTCTGCCTGTGCCTCAAAAACAGTTGGGTCAATGCCCATTTTTTCAATTAATTTGCGGATCAGGCTGTCCTCTACATCCAGCATGGCAATCAGCAGATGCTCCTGCCCGATTTCCTGATGGCTGTGATCCATAGCAATCTTCTCTGTATCTTGTATAACTTCTTGTGATTTTTGTGTAAAACGGCTGATATTCATAGTGCTCACCTTCCTTTTACTCTTACTATGCCCCAAAAGGTTGATTTCTTTTCTTGAAAGCAATCTTAGCACATTTTGTTAGCCACGTCAAGAGGTGAGTGCTAATTCGTGGCAATCCAAAAGCCACCCGCGCTGTGGGAGGCGCAAACAACAAAAACCCTATACTAATTATGGTTCCGTGCCACCGTGTGATCGGTGCAAATGGGGCACTGGTAGGTTTTGGGGCAGGCTTAAGCGCCAAAAGATATCTTTTGGCGCTTGAAAAAGAAACTGCAAACAAACTTTCACCTTGCCCTACCGGAAGGAAATAGATGAGGAAAGCACTGACTGATAAGAAGAAAGCGTGATATTTCCTCTTAACGTGCCAGCGGCATAGCTCACTCCGGCATCGTAAACATAATAATCCGTTATGCTGCCTGCAGCACTGCCCCCTGTATATACTGCATAGCTATCTCCCACTACCAAATCCGGGCTGGAATACACAACATGCGAATATGCAGCCGGCGGAGCAGCCGTCAGCACATTCTGCCCGGAACTATCCTGAATATGGAACACGCTTCCGGCACTCTGATTCGATGAGAGGGAGACAACCAGCGAATATTGCGTTGAAGAGCTATCTGGTGCGGCAGCCATATCAGAAGGCCCTGCCGCCAGCAGCGTGCCGCCGTTCATTTGAAATTTATAATCGTAATCCAGCGCAGCGTCTCCTCCACTGGAAGTACAATAAACATAAACTTCCCCGTCATTCATATAAATGTTACCGTTAGCATCCAGGCCATCTCCCTGTGCCAAAACCAGATAACGGCCGCCATTGATATACAGCGCATAGTCATCAGAACTGCTGTTATTTTGGTCAAATGAGACTGACGTATCAGAAGCAAACCGGAAACTAGGATTCGTCTGCCATGGATCACTGTTATCCGAAGAGCCGCTGTCCCCTCCGGCAATATTGATTCCGTCATCCTCTGAAATTATTTTTACTTCTCCGCCATCCAGATACATAATTGCAGACTCCAGCCCCTCATAGCAGCTGTTAATCGTAATCGTTCCATCCCGCAGCAGAATTTTGCCATCTGCATGAATCGCATCATCCGCTGCATCAATCGTAATCGTTCCGTCAGTAATCTCAATATCACTGTTAGAATGGATCGCATCGTCCCCCGTATTTTCACTGTTTGCGGAATTGCTGCTCCCGGTATCTGATGTATCAATCGAAATGGTACCTCCTGCAATTTTAAGCAGTCCGTAGATATAAGCACTGGAATCTGTAATTCCCGCCGGGCTGGTGACACCGGATACCTTCATGCCCTTCATGCTGTCATCTGAATCTGCCCCCGACGCAGCGCTGACCGTAATCGCAATTACCGGGCTTTCCCGGACATAAAGTGTCGTGACTGCCTGAATGCCATCTCCCTGGGCATCAATGGTAATTGTCCCGCCACTGATATCAATATAACCGTACTCTATGCCGCTTGTCTCATTTGTCGTTTTCATGCCGTCTCCGGCAGATGTAATATCGATTGTTCCTCCGCCAATGGCAATCTCATCTTTTCCCTGAAGCCCGTCACTACCGGAAACTACTGTAATATTTCCGTTGGCAATGCGCAGCGCCCCTTTTGACTGGATGGCATCTCCGCCCTGTGAAGTTACCGTCAGGGAACCTGAACCGGTAATCAGCAGGCTGCTCTGATCTTCATCATAGCCTTTTCCATGAATCGCAGAGCCGGTATCCGATTCATACGCTCCGTCCTCTTCTACCAAATCGGCATATTCCTCCGGACCTGTCACGCAATTAACGGAATCCTTTGCCAGAATAATGGTTGTATTTGTGTTTTTATTACTCAAAACCGGAGCGGTATAGGCATTTTGCAGCGTCAAATTGTGAAACACCAGCACAACACCTGTCACGCCTTTTTTGACCTTGATCTGATAATTGCCGTCTTCCCCATCGCCAGATACAAGATAAGTGCCGGCGGCATTGATTGTCACTGTCCCTATGGAATAGGATGTATTTGTCTGCTCATTCTCAACGGAATCGCTGTTTTTGATTTTAAGGTTTGCCGTATCTGACGCTGTCCATCCGGAAGAAGAAAGCGTTATTGTAACCGCATCTGTAAGCTGGTCCGGATCATCCACCGGATTTAATTCTTCCTCTGTAAAATCAGCTGCCTGATTGACCTCTGTAACTGATTTGTCCGTTGTATCTGCAGCGGGATCTACTGTCGCCGCGGGTTCTGCTGTCGCAGAAGGGTCTGCTGTCGCCGCAGGCGAGGCTGTCTGTGATGACGGTCCTGTCGATGATGCCGGGGTGCCGGTTGCCGCAGTCTGCGCATCTGCAGAGGTAGCATCCGGCGTATTAGTCGGCTGCGTTTCCGCCGTTTCTGACGGCTCAGATGAAGAATCCGCCGCGTCAGCTAAAATACGGTACAAATATTTTGCGCTGTACAGTGAAGTACCGCAATATTTTTTCATTGTCTTTAAAGACACTGACCCGCCATTTTTTACTGCATAAACAGATAATGTTGTTTTTTTGGAAATTGTGATTTTTTTGATTTTGCCAGACGAAATGACATTCTTTTTTGTGAATTTTTTGCCCGTAGTATAAAAAACCTGATACCCTTTTTTGGCTTTTACTTTGATGGTTATCTGTCCGGAGTATTTACCGGATTTCTTACTGACAGTGAAATACGGAGATTTCTTCACCCTGACAGTAAGCGTATTCTTTTTTCCAGTGCTTTTATTTTTTATAATAATGGCTGCCTTTCCGGCTTTCTTCGCAGTAATAAGACCGGCAGAAGAAACCTTCGCCACACTGGTATTTTTGGATTGGTATGTTACAGTCTGTTTCGCAGAAGCATTGGTTTTTAGCTGAAATACAGATCCGGTATACATTATTTTTACCGTACCGGAAACATTCGTGATAGACAGCGCTTTTGCCGCCTGCGCAGAGGAAGCCGGAATCACAGCCCCATTTACAAGCAGCGTCAGAGCCAGCAAGAGCGCCAGCCTTTTTTTTCGCGTTTTATTCATAACAAACCTCCTATTCTATGTGTAATTTCCTAAAATTGGCATATCCACATAGTAGAAGATAATTGTGACCGAAGTATGGCTGAAACCGGAATATGTATTGCCGCTGCTCTGGGGCAACGCTTACCTTTTTGCCAGCGCACGCCTGACAACCCCTTTCGGATCCCTGATTAATACCATTGCCAGCCAGATAAGCATCCCAAATGCCACAACAGAAATCCCTAAAAAGAAATCATTTAGCATATCTGCCGGCTCTGGTGTAAAATATGCCACTCCCAACTCAGCATATTCAAAAACCGCATCCACAAACCACATCAGCGATGCTCCCCAGTAAACCAGAGCAAGCGTCCCGGTTTTCATCTGGTTTCCAGCGTCTTTCTGATACCAGATTACCGTAGAAATGATCGCTGCAATCACAGCTGTCAATAGTGTCATATCTGTTCCTCCTGCTTTTCTGATTCCATGGTGTGCTGTACTTCATCCGCCTTTTGCGCGCGTTTTTGTATCGCACTGGCCGCCATAACCATTCCAAGCCATACAGCAGTGACGAGCATTGCCATAGCTACGCCGACGGTAGACATTTCATGCAGCATTCCGGCTCGGTCCGACGCATTTCCCATGGCAGTCAGAAACGGAAAATAAGGAACCACCTCACCATGCCATAAATGCTCAAAAGCCAGCAGCGCAGAACCGCCCCAGAGCATATGGTTTAACCACTTCATTTTGTGCGAAAAAGAAAACTTGCTTTCCGCATCAGCCGCGGCAGTCTCTTCCTGTGCCAATGCCTTCTTTTCCCTTGACTCCATTACTTTTGTTGCCACTGTTGTGACCGCTGCTTCCACAGCCGGTACAATAAAACATGCCATACTTTTTCCCTCCTTTTTTGGAATAACAATCCCATTTCACGTTTTCATTATCGTTTCTTTGACAGCCTATGTCAAGTGTTCTTCTCTGCTTTTTTCCTCCATGACGCTTCATAATTCTGTGGACAAGCGCCAGTCCTACGCCACTTCCCTTTGCAGGATGTCCAATGCCTCCTGGCCACCGGACGCAAGAATCACGGTAATGCCAAAGCTTTCCAGAATTTCTTTTTCTACCTGTAAATTCATTTCCTGATCGTCAACCAGAAGGACAGGCCCTCTCTGGCTGATATCCATTGCTTCTCCCGGCTTTGCTTTTTTCAGCTGATCCCGCGACCCTGCTACTGTTCCAAAACCTGCGTCTCCTCATGCTGTCACTCCCTTATTTTTCTGATTTCTGTGTTATTGGCATTATACTATGCCCAGTTTTCTCAGGCAACCAAATTTCACCAGTAAACCTGAAAAAGAAGATGCCTTTGCCATCAATAATCTGCTAAAAATAGAAACTTGACTATTTTAATTAAAATATGATAAAGTACTGTGGTGATAGGTTCCGGCAAGATAAAACCATGCCAGTCAGGCAATGGAATATCCGGCCGAAACATATCTAAATAGAAACTAAGAAACAAAAAAACATAAACGACACAAGTAGTGCTTTGCACGTAAATCTGATCACGGTAACTATGTAATATGATACTCAGATTTATGCAGCCTGCTTGTGTTTTTTTATGTGCAAAAATCGCAGGTATGCGGTAAACAGGAGGGAAAACATGCCACAAAATCAATTTCAGCGAATGACCTTCGCACTAATTACTGTTATCATCACAGTACATGCCTATGTATTCTACAGTTTATATGTGATAAACGGCAGCTATTTTTCTTCTATCGAAGGCGCCACTGGCGTGATTGATGGAATCAATAAGCAGGGAGGCGTTTATGCATTTGGACATTACATGCCGATATGGGCAATCATACTGATTGAGTTCTGTCTTGCCTATTTACTGGAAAACATTATGGGAAGCCCCTGTTCGTTCAAGCTCGCATTAAAAGTCTTTAACCCGGCGGAGACACACCATATGTTTTTTGAGACAGCCATCATCTGCGCAACTGTAGGGCTTATGTGCCCGGCCATGAGCTTTTTGGCTGCCTGGATGTACTATCCTTACTATGCGGGATTTAACCTATTTACTTTACTTGCTAATTGGCTAAAGCTGGTATGCTACAATTTTCCATTTGCCTATTTTTCACAGCTGTTTTTCATCCAGCCTTTGGTAAGAACCATTTTCAAGCTTATTTTTGTCAGGGAAAAGCACGAAAAAGCAATCCCACAGACTGCAATTTCTTCTAACTGCATCATTACCGTCGGAAGAGAATTTTGCAGCGGCGGTGCGGAAACAGCGAAAAAACTGGCGGACAGACTCGGCTATCAGTTTTTAGACAAGGAGCTGATTGACCAGACGGCAAAGGAGCTTAACATGATGCCGGAATACGTAGAAGAAACAGAAGAAAAGCCGGCCGGTTTCTTTGATATACCGCCGCATTGGGTTCTTTCAGCAAATTGGTATATTGATGATTCCGAAAACGTTATGTCCAACAGCATGAAAATCATGAAAGTCCAAAAACAGATTATTCAGAAATATGCTGAAAAATCCGGCGTAGTAATTGTCGGCAGAACAGCGGACCAGATATTAAAGGATTATCCAAACGTGCTGAGTGTATTCTTCCACGCAGATAAGAAAAAAAGAATTGCACGCTGCCAAAAACTTTCTGCATGTGATGAAGAAAAAGCAAGAAAGGCAATTAAAAAAATGGATAAGCTAAGGGCAGATTATTATAATACCAATACCGGAAAGGTGTGGGGTTCCCAAAATACATACGATATGTATCTTGATTTAGGCGAATTGGGAACAGATGCTGCCATCGACCAAATCATTTCTCAATTAAAGGGAATGTAAGCGCTTTCTTATTTTAAAATAGTCTTTCCGGTTTTCACAGAATTTTAACAAAGCAAATTAGCACTCACCTCTTGACAGTGCTAACAAAAGGTGTTATAACATAGTCAGAGCAAAGGAAAATAAGCAGGTAAACATGAAACAAGGTTTTTGAAAAGGAGTGATGACTTATGTTTACACCAAGTATTTTCAGAGAAAACTTATTGGACGACTTTTTCAGATCACCATTTAGCAGTTATACATCAAATACTGCTGACATGATGAAAACCGATGTAAAGGAAGTTGATAACAACTATGAGATTACCATGAATCTTCCCGGAGTAAAAAAAGAAGATGTAAAAGCTGAACTGAAAGATGGATATCTCACCATTAATGCTTCTTCCGGTTCTTCTACGGAAGAAAAAGATGAGAATGGCAGATATATCCGCCGTGAACGCTATAGCGGTTCCTGCAGCAGAAGCTTCTATGTGGGGGATCAGGTAACAGAAACGGATATCAGGGCAAAATTTGAAAACGGGACATTAAAGATGACCGTTCCTATGAAAGAAGAAAAGGAATATGTTCCAGAGAAAAAATACATTACCATTGAAGGATAATTCCCAAAAAAGGGCTCAGATACCGTTGGGATGACAAACAGCAGGAGATGCATAAACAGAAAAAAGCTGTTTTTGCATCTCCTTTTCCCTGCAAAAAAAACAAAAGATATGCATTGAATGAAAAAAAGGGGTATAATAATGTGTAAATATGCAGCAGAAAGGAGTGTTATGTAATGCAATTAGTTGATAAAGAGTTTGTAAAGTTTATGAGCAAATTCGACGCCTGCCCATTTAAAATAACGCTGGGCGGAGAGGAGCATCTGATCGGAGAAGGCGAGCCTGCTTTTTCTGTAATTTTTCATAAGACACCTCCCATATCTGAGCTGATGACCAGCACATCTATTGCGCTGGGCGAGGCTTATATGAATGGAGATATCGAAATCGAGGGCGATCTGTATGAAACGCTGAATCTGTTTTTGGGGCAGCTTGGGAAATTTTCAACCAATCAGAAAAAGCTCAAAAAGCTTATCTTTACATCAAAATCAAAAAGCAATCAGAAAAAAGAAGTATCGTCACATTATGATATTGGCAATGACTTTTATAAGCTGTGGCTGGATGAGACATTGAGTTATTCCTGCGGATATTTTGAAAACGAAAATACAACACTGTATGAAGCCCAATGCAAAAAAACAGACCGCATTCTGCAGAAGCTATATCTGAAAGAGGACATGACATTGTGCGACATTGGATGCGGTTGGGGATTCTTGCTTATCGAAGCAGCAAAAAAATATAAAATACATGGACTGGGCATCACCTTAAGCAGCGAGCAGAAGGCAAAATTTGAGGAGCGAATTGCGCAGGAGCATCTGGAAGATTATCTCGAAGTAAAGCTGATGGATTACCGGGATCTGCCTGCATCCGGTCTTAAATTTGACCGTGTTGTCAGCGTAGGAATGATTGAACATGTGGGCAGGGGAAATTACGAGGAATTTCTAAACAGTGTGAAGCAGATTTTAAAACCGGGCGGTTTGTTTTTGCTGCACTATATCAGCGCGCTGAAGGAATATCCCGGAGATGCATGGGTGAAAAAATATATTTTTCCGGGCGGTGTCATACCAAGCTTACGTGAAATCATCCATATTGCCAGTGAGATGCGTTTTTACACAATTGACGTGGAAAGCCTCCGCAGACATTACAACAAAACACTCCTGTGCTGGAATAAAAATTTTCAGGAGCACCGCAGCGAAGTTGTCAAAATGTTTGATGAACGGTTTGCGCGTATGTGGGAAATGTATTTATGTGCCTGTGCGGCAACCTTTATGAATGGGATTATTGATCTGCATCAGATTGTTTTTACAAATGATGTCAACAATGATCTGCCAATGACAAGATGGTATTAAGAGTAACGAAATAGGATCGAAGAGGCGGTCAGGTGGATTTTCCATCTTGCCGTTTCTTCGATTTTATCATAATTATTTGGAAATCCTTTTTGTAATATATGCCTCCATCTCCTGCGTATCCTTTTCCAGTACCAGGGCAAGCTCCGTGTAAAGATTATCCTTTGCAATTTTTAAATAGCGCTCATCCAGGGCAGTCACTTTTTTACCGGCTTTGCTGCGGATTTTTTTGTGAAGGTAAATCGTTTTGATAATGCGCACCCATTCTGTGCAGTCACACTTTATCAATGCATTTTTATAGAAAGCTTCCAGCTCCCTGTCATCCGACGCAGCGATGGTATCGACATCGACAATGCCATCAATCAGTGCCTGTGTTTCTTCTTTTGTAAGAATGCGCCGCATGACAACTTTTTGATTGTCAACGGGCGTATAAATTTTTTCCTCTCCTTTGCCAATGGGCAAAAGCGTATAATACATCCTGTCTTTTGAAATACCTGGAATATTTACGGTGCCGATATTTTGTATTTCACAGACACCCGTCGTTCCATAAATAACCCGTTCACCTAATTGAAACATGATTTTCATTCTCCTTTCCTTTTGCTGTTATCACAATATTTTTACCGTTGTGCCGGCAGCTGCTTTCTGCAGCCGTGTTCCGAGAAAGTCCACTGGTATTATTTTACCACTTTTTTCTTTTATTTAGTAAGAAAATTTAAAATACAGCGCAAATTTTTGTTGTTTTTCACAAAGAATAATCTGCAATTTATGTCAAAAATGCACAACAAAGCAAAATACAAAAAAGAAAAAAATATAGAAAAAAACAAGGGAGGAAAGGGCCTCAGGCGCAAAGAATCTTTTTGATTTTTACTTGACACGGAATTTTTTTTTGATTAAAATAACAACGTCGAGTGGCAAAAGGAAGCGTAAATCCGGACAGGATTTGCGCTTTCTTTTTTTTGAAACAGAATGCCACGGAAAACAGGTTTTTACAGGAGGTTGATTTAAACAATGAATGAACAGCAGCAAATGAACAAAATGGGAACACAGCCAATCCAAAAACTTATGCTGTCCATGGGGATTCCAATGATTTTATCCATGATGATGCAGGCACTGTATAATATTGTGGACAGCGCATTTGTTTCCAATATGAAGGGAAATGGCGAGATGGCACTCAATGCGCTGACACTGGCATTTCCAGTGCAGATGTTAATGGTAGCGGTCGGCATTGGAACAGGCGTCGGAATGAATGCCCTTTTGGCAAAGACACTGGGGCAGAGAAGGTTCCAGCAGGCAAATCATGTGGCGGGAAATGCGATTTTCTTAGGCATTATCATTTATATTATATGCGTAATTTTCGGAGTCGCAGGTGTTCGTTTTTATGTATACAGCCAGACAAAGGATTCGGTGATCGCAGGAATGGCAGTCCAGTATTTGCAGATTTGCTGTATTATCTCTCTGGGCATTGTCTTTTTTTCTATATTTGAAAAAATGCTTCAGGCAACCGGAAAAGCATTATATTCTACGATTGCGCAGATTGCCGGGGCAGTAACTAATATCATTTTAGATCCCATCCTGATTTATGGCCTGATCGGTCTGCCGGAATTTGGAGTAAAAGGCGCAGCATATGCGACAGTTATCGGGCAGATTGTATCGTTTGTTGTGGCTGCTGTATTTCATTTTACCAAAAATAAAGAAGTACAGATTAGCGCTTCTGATTTACGCCCGGATGGAAAACTGATTAAACAGATTTACTTAATCGGCCTGCCGGCTATTATTGCCCAGGCACTGATGTCCTTTATGACATACGGCTTAAATATTATTTTGGTTAAAATAAATGCAAATGTTGTTACAGCATATGGATTGTTCTATAAAATACAGCAGTTTGTTTTGTTTGCTGCATTTGGTCTGAGAGATGTCATCACACCGGTGGTATCGTATAATTATGGAATGGGAAGCAAAGAGAGAGTGAAATCCGGCATTAAATACGGTCTTTTATATACCACAATCATCATGGTAATCGGCATGCTGGCACTGGAAATTTTCGCCTCCCCATTTGCGGCGGTTTTTGGATTGTCAGGAGAGACGCAGGCATTGTGTATTTCTGCGATGCGTGTGATTTCTGTCAGCTTTTTGTTTGCCGGGGCAAACATTGCGTTCCAGGGAGCATTCCAGGCATTGGAAGGAGGCGGCCAGTCCCTGATCATTTCCGTGATGCGCCAGCTGCTCTTTGTGCTGCCGGTAGCCGCCTTTCTGGTAAATATAATTCAAAATCAGGGCGCAGCCGTGTGGCTGGTATGGCTGACCTTCCCATTTGCAGAAATTGTTTCATTTGTGTTTGCATTTATTTTTATGAAACAAATTTATAAAAAGAAAAATCTGGTCCAAAAAGTGAAAAGCGGCAG
>JAJQGL010000037.1 GCA_021200535.1 Clostridiaceae bacterium
AAAACGGGTCATTAACGGCAGCAGCCCCATCCCCGGAAGCTCTCCAACCCCCTCTGCCCCAACCTCATCTAAGATTCTTTCACCCAGCATCTGAAATCCGCCGCAGATGCCAAAGATCACACAGCCCTTCTGGTGGCATTTTAATATTGCCGCCTCCAATCCGGACTCCCGCAGCCATTTCATATCCTGCATTGTATTTTTCGTGCCCGGCAGCAAAACAGCATCCGGCTGTTTTAGCTGTGACGCTCTGTCTACATATCTCACTGCTACATCCTCTTCCAGAGCAAATGCCTGCAGATCGGTAAAGTTTGAAATGCGCGGCAGGCGGATTACCGCCACATCAACGCCTCCGACCCCTTTCACCCTGTCAAGGCTTTCCGCAAGAGAATCCTCCTCTTCTATGTCTAAAAGCGTATATGGAACTACACCCAAAACCTGTTTTTGACACCGTTTTTCCAACATTTGCAGCCCCGGTTCCAAAATTGATTTATCCCCCCGGAATTTATTGATAATCAGTCCCCGGATCCGCTCCTGCTCGTCCGGTTCTAACAGCAAAACAGTTCCAATCAACTGTGCAAACACACCGCCTCTGTCAATATCTCCCACCAGAAGAACCGGTGCATCCGCTAGCTTTGCCATCCCCATGTTGACAATATCGTCCTGTTTCAGATTGATTTCCGCCGGACTGCCCGCCCCTTCAATCACAATAATATCATTCGATGCTGCCAGCGTATCATACGCTTTTTGTATAACCGGAATATATTCACGCTTCTTTTTAAAATAATCCGCTGCGCGCATATTCCCAACCACTTTTCCATTGACAATCACCTGCGAGCCCATATCACTGGTAGGTTTTAACAGAATCGGATTCATAAGGACGGATGGCTCTGTCCGACATGCCTCTGCCTGAACTGCCTGTGCCCGTCCCATTTCCAGATTGTCCTTTGTAATATAAGAATTTAATGCCATATTCTGTGATTTAAATGGCGCTGCACGGTATCCATCCTGCCAAAAAACACGGCATAACCCTGCGGCAATCAGGCTCTTTCCTGCATTTGACATTGTTCCCTGTATCATAATTGATTTTGCCATTTTCCACCTCCATGCTGCAAATTTCTGCCACACTCTCTCCACCTTCGAATCAGCTCTGCGTTTTCCTCATGGCTTCGAACTGCAATCCGGTAATACCCTTCCGACAGCCCTGAAAAATTTTCACAGGAGCGAATCAAAATTCCCTTCTGTAATAATTTTTGCTGCAGCGCCTGTTCCCCATAAAAAAAGAAAAAATTAGCTGAAGAAGGAAATATCCGGTCTGCCAGTCCATTTAATAATTCCCGCTGTAAATATGCCTTCTCTTCCTCCAGCAGACAATAAGTCTGTTCAAGATATCCCTCATCCTTTAAGGCTGCAATGCCCGCCATCTGCGCGGGTATTGACAGATTCCACGGCTGGAGCATCCGCCGGACGCCATCCGTGACCCGCCTGTTGCTGCAGCACAAATACCCCAAACGCAATCCCGGCATTCCATAAATCTTTGTAAACGCGCGCAGGACAATCACATTGGAATACTGTTCCAGCTCTGTAAGCATTGTATACTCTTTTTGGCACTCCTGCCGTAAAAACGGCAGGAAGCATTCATCCATGCAAAGATACGTCTGATAACGGCGGCACTGTTTTGCAAGACGAAGCAAAAACTTCTTATCCCACAGATTTCCGGTTGGATTATTCGGATTACACAAAAAAACCAGCTGTTCCTCCCCCCGAATGGATTCGATAAAATCCTCCCCAAGTGTAAAACCTTCTGCCGCAGAAAGCGGCCAGACCACTGTCTTTGCCTCAACTGCCCGACAAGCTGCCTCGTATTCCTGAAACGTGGGTGCAACAAGCCGGACACGCATCGGCCGCAGAAACTGACACAGCGCAAAAATCAGTTCTGCCGCACCGTTTCCCGGCACAATCTGCTCTGCCGGTATCCCTCTTTTTTTCTCCAGCTCCCGGCACAGCGCCTCACTTTTCCAGTCCGGATAGCGTAACGCAGACAGGCGTACGCCTTCCCTGGCCGCACGGGCGCTCCCCTCCGGCATGCCCAACGGATTGATGTTAATCGAAAAATCGTATTCCACGGGATTTCGGTAAACATCACCACCATGCATATATTCCATTCCAACCTCCACATCATCCCACATGCAATAAAAACAACAATACACTGCCGACACCCCAGACCAGAAATGATGTTACATAGAAAAGCCGGTTTGCGCGGCGGATATCCTCTGTCTCCACCGGGCGCATCGGATCTCCAATTACAGGCTTTTTTACCAGTTTTCCAAAGTACATGCTGTCTCCGGCAAGCTGAATATCCAGTGCCCCGGCACAAACAGACTCCGTCTGTGCCGCATTCGGGCTTTTGTGCCGGTATCGGTCCCTGCGGTATATCCGGATGGCATTTTTCCAGTCCAGCCGGCACAAAAAGCCCGCCGCTATCATAAACACTGCCGATACCCTTGCCGGAATCAAATTGACAAGATCATCCAGCCTGGCCGCCGCCGTTCCCAGATAACAATATGTGTCATTGCGATACCCCAGCATGGAGTCCATGGTATTAACTGCCTTGTAAAAAAAGCCTCCCACCGGGCCAAATAGCAGCATGAACAACAGCGGCGCAATCACACCGTCGGAAGTATTTTCTGCAACGGTTTCCACCGCCGCCCTGATAATCCCTTCCCTGTCCAGATTCGCGGTATCCCGGCCGACAATTCTGGAAACCGCATAGCGCGCCTGACAAAGATTCCCCTCCTGCAGTGCAGTATATACCTTCATACTCTCCTTTTTAAGGGATCGCATGGCAAGCAGCTGGTAACAGATTATTGCAGAAACTGCCAGATACAATCTATGCGAAACCCTTTCTGCCGCAAAAAGCAATGCTGCCGGAATCCCCACAGAACAGCAAAGCACAATCACTGCCAGCACTGCTCCGGCCATTCGTTTCTTTCCCTTATCCGCCTCCCGGCTCTCCCGGATGCCAAACAGGCTCCGCAAAAGCTTCTCTGTCCCGCTGATCAGCATCCCAATCCCCTGAACCGGATGATACAGCCAGTGCGGATCGCCAAAGCACAAATCCAGAACAAGCCCAATACTAATCACTCCAAAACGTTCTATTATCTGATCCATTGTATATTCTCCAAATAAGGCCTATCGTCCCATGAAAGATCTGCCTGAAATCCTTCTCCGTTTTTGATCTGCCAGTCATAGTAATCGCGGTGCGGCCTGGAAAACGCATCCAAAAGCGCCATAATCGTTCCGCCATGCACCACCATTGCCACATCTGCAGCAGAATCCCTTTCTGCTTCCCGCTGCATCTTTTCCAGCGCAAGCATCTTATAAAATCCCAGAACGCATCTTTTCTGAAAAGTATCCCTGTCCTCTCCGCCCGGGAAACCGCATTTTCCCATTGTGTCAATAAATTTCTGATAGTCAGGATTTCCATTTAACTGCGCATAATTGCAATACTCAAACATCCCAAAATCGCATTCGGCAAATTCGGCAACCAGAACCGGCGAAAGGTCCGGAAACAAAATTTTCCCACTCTCTATACAACGCTTCCGCGGACTGACGTAAAGCCTTTTCGGTAAAAACAGCTGTTCCTGCTGCTGATGCTTCTGCTGCAAATGTTTTTGCTGCAAATATTTTTGCTGCAGGCGTTTCCGCTCTTCCAAAAGAATCCCCTCATCTGTCACCCCGACATAGCGGTGCTCCGCATTGCCCTTTGTCATTCCATGACGAACCATATATAGTTTCATACTAATCCCCATTCCGGAGCGATTGAAAAATCGCCGCTCCCAGGCTTATTTAATTCTTGTTCCCACACCGCAGATAACCCGGATTACCTGATCCGCCTTTTTCGCAAGAAGGCAGTTGACTCTTCCCGCCATATCCCGGTAACTGCGCTGAAAGCTGTCCATCGGAACGAGCCCGCAGCCAATTTCATTGCTAACCACTACAAGCGGCAAACTGCCGTCACACAACTTTTCTGCCTCTGCCAGCGGATCCTTTCCCTCTTTCATCTGCTGCCTCACAATCTCATGATACTGGCCGATCATCTGATACTCCCCTCCAAAATGCTCTGCGGCATATTCTGTCTTTCCCTGACAGGCTCCTCCTACAATAAAAATCATCTTAACCGATACCCTTTCCGGCACTGCGGCCTGTACTAACTCATAAACGCTGCAACAAATAAAACCAAAAGCTCACACAGCTGTAAAAAATAGCCTGCCAAATCTCCGGTAACACCGCCAAATTTGCGGTACGCCATATTGCGGTAATACAAAAAACAAGCTATTCCCAAAACGGCACAGGCCGCGCCATACCATGGGCTAAACAGCAAAAAAGCGGCAATGCAGAGCACACCTTCCACTACAAGAACCCATTTCACAGCCGGCTTTGCCATCTTTGCACTGTCAGCAAGCATCCCATCCGATTTCGCCTTTCTCAGTGTAACAACAGACAACCCGCTCAAAACGCGGGAATAAACATAACCAAGGGCAACCAAAAAAACTGCTTTTGTATCCACCTCAGAAAACAAACCCAGGCAGAGTACAAAATAAACCCCGCCGTAGATAACCGCAAAAGCTCCGACATGCGGATCCTTTAATATCCGAAGCTTTTCCTCCGCCGGCTGATAAGAATTTTTCGCATCCACTGTATCCAAAAAGCCATCCATGTGAATCCCTCCCGTCAGCACAACCGGAAGTGCCGTCATACATGCTGCCGAAAGCAGCGCACCGCAGCCTGCTGCCGAAAGCAAAAAACGGACAGCTATACTGCACAGACCAATGACCGCGCCGACAAAAGGGAAAAAACACATACTGTATTTCATGCTGCCCTCTTTCCACTCAATATGCGGCATTGGAATCCTGGAATAGACTGAAAATGCCATAATCATTGCCTTCATCATCCTTCTCCTTTCTGCCGCTTTACATAAACCGGTATCGAACATACTACCTCAACAACCTGATCTGCCTCATTCGAGAGCAGTGTATTGATTTTTCCAAGCAGGCTGATATAACGCATGGTTTCCGGCTCATAGAGAATACTGTCCGAAAACACCTCATTTGTCACAACAAGCAAATCAGATACTTCCTCTGCCAGCCGCAAAACAGGCTGCACAATGCTTTCCTTTAACCGTTCTTCATACCATGCCATCTCTTTTCCGTTCGCTTCCGGAATGCACAATCCGCCTCCCTGCTGATACATCTCATTCGCCAGAAGGTTCGACATGCACTCCAGCAAAAGCACGTCATCCCTCCCCGCTTTCAGGCGGTTAAGCCCCAGATAGCACTCCTTTGTCGTAAACCCCCTGTCTTTTCTCATATAGCGGTGTTTCTCAATGCGGTCAAGGCACTCCTGGTCATACGGATACATTGTCGCGACATAATACAGCTTTCCTTTTTCCTGTTTTGCCTGATACCGTTGTACCGCCAGATTCTCCGCAAATTCAGATTTGCCGCTGCCGCTGCCGCCAGTCACTATATATAACATAAACTTTCCCCCTGTTGGCTTAACGTATTAAAAAGCCTGCGTTTTCCCCTGTAAGATTTTAGCCCCTGCGTTATTTTACAGAGTCTGCAGCATTAGCCCCTGCGTTATTTTACAGAATCTGCGGCAGAAGAGCCATACCGTTCATACGCGTCAATCTCATAGGCAGCAAAAGTTCCCATATTCTGATAAACCTTCTCTGCCATATCCAGAAGCGGAAACAATGTCATCGCTCCGGTTCCCTCTCCCAGACACATCCTGCCGTGCACAGGCGCTTCCACTCCCAGCGCCTGCAGAGCCAACGCGCCGGAACGCTCTTCTGACACATGAGAGGCAAGCACAATATCAGAAACCCTCCTGTCCAGATGCATTGCCGCAAGTGCCGCAACTGTTGAAATCGCGCCATCCATGACAATCGGAATCCGATACCGCACACCTCCCAGATAAATTCCTGCCATTACGGCAATTTCAAATCCACCCGCCTGCGCCAAAATTTCCGGTGCCTGCTTCCAAAGCGGCGGTGACAGGATTCCCAGCTGCCGAAGCCGTTCTACAGTCCTTTCCACAACAGCATACTTTTTCTGCAGTGCCTCCGCCGGCAAACCAGCTCCTTTTCCAGTCACCTCTCTTGGCGGCAGCTGCAAAAAGACAGAGGCTAATACACTGGTCGGCGTCGTGTTTCCAATCCCCATTTCCCCGGTAGCCAGTATGCCATAACCTTTCTCCTTTAGCTCCCGTACCAGCTGGATTCCTGTCTCAAGAGCCTGTCTGCACTGCTCCTGCGTCATAGCCGGTTCCTTTGCAATATTTCCGGTGCCTCTGGCAATCTTTCGGTCAATGACCGCATTGGAAACCAGCTCCTTTTGCGGATAACACGGCGTATCCATACCGACATCTACCGTATAAACATCAACTCCGGCTTCCTCTGCCATCCAATTTACCGTAGAACATCCCTTTGCAAAATTTTCACCTACAATCTGAGTCACATCACTTCCTGTCTGTGTAACTCCCTCCCGGACTACCCCATGATCTGCGCATAAAACCACCAGAGCGCGTTTCTTGAGGGAAAGCCGCCCGGCATCCCCCTTAATCCTGCAAATCCGGACAATCATTTTCTCTAAAAGCCCCAGGCTGTCAATCGGCTTCGCAATGCTGTCCCAATGCTCCTGCGCACGGCGCGCTGCCTGATACCCCTCGCAAGCCTGCAAAAAATGAAACAACGCCTTTGGATTGCTGTAATAATAAAAATGAGGAAAACCTGCCGCGATTCTCCTTGTATGCACCATACACGGATATGCTGTCTCTCCGATCGGTTTTTTAGCCGTAAAGCCGTCTCCATTTTCTGTACAATCCCAATAGTGAAATTCATGCCCTTTTATTGTCTGCCCCTGTTCCCCCAAAACTCCGGCACGGTCGATTGTTGCCTCAATATAGCCAAAACGGCACAGCCTGTCTGTATGAATTCCTTTTCCCGGCAAGACGCCTGCCATCTTCGCTGCTTTTCCATCCGAATCCTCTAGGGTTTCCTGCAGATAGAGAAAACCGCCGCATTCCGCAAGGCACGGCATGCCCTGTTCACAGGCATTCCTAACCGCACGGCGCATTTGCTCCGCACGTTCCAGCTCCCCTGCATACTGTTCCGGATAACCTCCGCCCAAAAGCAGCCCGTCGACATTTTCCGGCAGTGTACTGTCAGAAAGCGGTGAAAAATAAACCAGCTCCGCTCCCATCTTTTTTAACAGTTCCTCATTTTCTGTATAGTAAAAAGAAAATGCTGCATCCGACGCTACCGCAAGGCGTACCCGGTGCGCAAGCCCCGGCAGCTCCGGAGGCTTTCCGTTACACGGCTCTGCTTTTTCTGCAATCGAAAAAATACGCCCGCAATCCACAGACTGTTCGACCGCATCGGCAACCCTTTGAATCCATTTTTCAAAATCTGCAGCCTCATCCGGCGCAACCAGGCCTAAATGTCTTGACGGCACCGCAAGCTCCGGCAGCTCCGGCACGTAACCTACTACCTCTATGCCGCATTCCCGCTCTATCAACTCCTTAAGCTTTTTATAATATCCCAGAGATATCCGGTTAAAAAGGATTCCGCAGATTCCGTGATCCTTCCTATACTCCAAAATACCATTCAGCATGGCTGCCAGTGAAACGCTTGCCCCCTTTGCATCTACAACAAGGATAACCGGCGTACCTGTGATCTTTGCAATCTCATAGGTGCTTGCGCGGTCAGTCTGTCCGCCAAGCCCGTCATAGTAACCCATTACGCCCTCCATAACCGTAATATCTGCTTTTTTTGCTTTCTCTGCCAGCAGATATTTTGTCGTTTCCGGACTGGTAAAAAAAGTATCGAGATTACCGGATGGAATGCCGAGCACCTTCCGGTGAAACATTGGATCAATATAATCCGGCCCGCACTTCAATGACGCAACCTGATATCCTCTCCGTTTCCATACCTCAATCATTCCGCACACAAGCATTGTCTTGCCGCTGCCGCTCTTTGGCGCTGCAAAGAGCACCCTGGACATTCCCTGTTTCATTTCCTTCCTCCATTTCCGCATGCCCCGCCAAAGGAAAAAATCCATACCGGATTTTGCGCATGAATCATGTGGCATCTACCGGTTTCCGTTCCTTTTGAGACATTTACCTGAATAAACTCCATATTCCGGTATTCCGGAATTTCTTCCTGAAGCGCCTTTAGCTGTGCGATCGTCTCCCATGTTACCGCATTGGCAACAAACCGCGCTTCGGGATTCCTGCGCCGGACTGCATGGACAATCTGTGCGAGCCTGCCTTTGCTGCCCCCGATAAAAACATGCGTTGGTGCCGGAAGCCCCTTAAAACACTCCGGTGCTTCCCCCTCTATCACAGATAGGTTTTCCACTTGAAAACGCCGTTTATTTTCGAGAATCAGCCGAACGCCTTCCTCCTTTTTTTCAATCGCATAAATCTGTCCCTGGGTGCAGCAATTTGCCATTTCCACGGCAACAGAACCTGTTCCCGCCCCAACGTCATATACCACCGCTGTCTTTGTCAAAGCAAGTTTGGCCAGCGACAGCACACGGATCTCCTGCTTTGTCATAGGGATATTACCCCGGACAAATGCATCATCCCGAATGCCAGGAACTACATATAGCTGCCTTTCTGTCCTTCTTTCAAACAGCGCAACCGAAAGGGACTCTATTTCTGCATTTTGCAGTTTGGCTGCCGTCCCTGTAAAAATACGCTCCTCCGGATAGGACAAACGCTCTCCTACCGTAATATTTACCTCTTCCATCCCAAACTCCAAAAGCTCGCGGCACAGCTGCCAAAAATCTTCTTTTTTCCCAAGCAGTGCACACACACGCTGCTCCTCCTTCAAAAGGCGAATCAGGCTGTTTTTTCTGCCGTGAAAGCTTACCAGCCTGACATCCTCCCAGGAAAGCTTTAACTGGTCCAAAAAATAGACCACCGAAGAAATACCAGAGACCGGATGAAGCTCATCTTCCGGAAAATACTCCCGTATACTCCGCGCCCCGGAATAAAAGCCGATATCCCCGGAGTAAACCAAAGCCACTCGCTGGTATTCCGGATGCTCTTTTAAAAACGCCTGCATTTTCTCCGCCTGATAACAGGAATACGACGGCTTTTTTGCAATTCCTTCGCAAATTGCAAGCATTCTGTCCGCACCGATCACAACATCACACTCTCTGATGCAGTCAGCCGCCTGCTGCGTAAGCAGCATCCTGTCTCCCGGACCCATTCCGATCAGAAAGAGCTGCCTTTTGGGCTGTAAATGATATGTTTCACACAGCCAGCGAATTGCCTCTGCCAGGCACATCTGGCGTTCTTCCCCCACCTGTGCGGGCGCGCCAACCACAATCAGCGCAGCCCCCGCGCGCCGTGCCGCTTCCCATTTTTCTGCAAATCCGCCCTCATTCCCCGAATCTTTGGTTACGAGAAAGGATGCCCCAATCTGCTTTAACATGCAATAATTCATTTCCGCGCTAAAAGGCCCCTGCATGCCAATGAGATTTTTCCCCTCAAATCCAAGCTCTTTGCACTTCGCCATAACGGACAGTGTCGGAAGCACCCTCGCAAAACAACGCTTCTGACAGGCGTCAATCACAGTGTATTTTTCCAAATCCCTGCTGCCCGTCGTAATCAGAATATTCCCTGTCGTATGGTTCAGGTACTCCGCGGCCTCCTCAATGCTCTCCAGATAAAGAACCCTTCCTTCATTCCCGTCAGAACGGTCCGGAAGCATTCCCTGCCCGCGCTGTATCCGGATATATGCACTTCCGGTTTTATGGCACGCTGCAGCAATGTTTTTTGTAACAGCTGCTGCATATGGGTGCGTTGCATCCAGACAGACATCCGGTACAATCCCTGTCAGAAAATGCACCATCTGTTCCTCTGTCATCCGGCCCGAATGTATATAAATATTTTCTGCCTCCGGAAGCAGTGTTGCGCCGTATTCTGTTGCCACACAGACATGAATCTCTAACTGCGTTTTTTGAAATGCCTGCGCCAAAAGCCGTCCCTCAACGGTTCCCCCAAAAAGAACAATCCTGCCCATATTTCACTCTTTCCTCCATTTGCAGCGATCTTCCCCACCGGATAAAACCACTTCTCCTCCCTGATCATGCAGCGGATACCCGCGCGGTGTAACCATATAACCACCAATGCGCTCTGTCTGTGAATTGCCAATAAACACCGTTGTAAACATATCGACGGCTGCCTCTGCCAGCCCGGAAAGCGGCAAAAGCGTGCTGCTTTCTCCCTCTCTTCCTATGCTGCGCACATAGCCGCAAACCGTATCCGGCTTTCTGTACTGCATAAGAATCTCACAGGCCCGTTTCAGATAATCCTGCCTCTTTCTACTGGAAGGATTGTACAGGCAAATACAAAAATCAGCCTGCGCGGCTGCCTGCAAACGTCTTGCTATCTGCTCCCAGGGTGTCAGCAAATCACTGAGGCTGATCACCGCAAAATCATGTCCCAATGGCGCCCCCAGCACTGCGCCGCCGGATAAAGCCGCCGTAACTCCTGCTGCCACTGTAATCTCAACAGCCGGAAATGCCTGTCCAAGCTCCAGCAAAAGCCCCGCCATTCCATAGACCCCCGCGTCTCCGCTGCAAACAACAGCAGTCCGTTTTCCGGACGCAGCCGACTCAAGCGCCATGCGGCACCGCTCTTCTTCCCTGCGCATCCCTGTCACAATATATTCCCGGCCTGGAAAATATTCTCGTATCAAATCGACATACACCGTATATCCGACAATGGTATCACAGGCTTCTAAAATCCTGACCGCCTCCTGTGTCATTTTCAGATAATCACCCGGCCCGATACCCACAACAAACAATTGGTTCAAAACAAAAGTCTTCCTTTCCGGCGCGCAAGCGCAAGCGTCACGCCATCATATATTTTCTTTCTGCAAAAAAGCTGCCCCTGCGCTGCCACTGCACTTCTCTCGCAGACACAGGAAACACCGGTAGTACGCTCTACAAAGGCAGATTCTGAAAAATCCCCCCTCTGCTGTTTTAGTTCATCTGCTGAATAGGTCAAAAACGGCAGTCCCTTTTCCTCGCAAAAAGCCAAAATACCCGGTTCATTTTTTTTCAGCGAAATACTGGCCACAGCCCAAACCGCCTCCGGCAAGATATTTTCTTCCTGCAAAAGCTGTGCGGCAGCCGCCGCAATCTGCTCTTTTGACACGCCCCGGCGGCAGCCTATTCCCAAAATAAAGCTGTGGGGAATCAGCTGTAATACTTCTCCGCGCAAGCTTTTCCGATACGGCGAAACAAGAATCCCAGGAACCTTGTCATTCTGTGAAATACACCGCTTCTGCTGCGCATTCCGGCCCACATCCCCTTGCTCTTCTAAAATCAAATCCCCTGGCAGCTCGCCCTCAAAGGGAAGCTCCGAAGAAAATAAAATCTGCTCTCCCTCTAAAACTGCCGCCGAGATTCGTTTCGCCAGCTCCCAGGACGATACCTCCAGATCATTTTCCCTGGCAAAATCATCTACCGAAAATTTTCCTTCCCGGTCTGTCGCTGTTGTTATCACTGGGACAGCGCCAATCCAGCCTGCAAGCTTTTTTGCCAGCGCGTTTGCTCCCCCTGCATGTCCTGATAGCAGGGAAACGCAAAACCGGCCTGTCTCATCTATCACAACCACCGCCGGGTCAACTGATTTGTGGACAAGATATGGTGCAACACTCCGCACGGCAATTCCCACGGCACAGAAAAATACCAGCGCATCCACTTTGTAAATCCATCGCTTTACACATTCACAAAGACTCTCTTTTGAAGAAAGCTCCGGCATCGCACGTGACCTGACCAGACAGACCGTTTCCAAATCCTTCTCCTGTTCTGTCCACTGCTTCTTTAAACACTGCATAAGATCATATGCCCGTCTGCTGCAGGCAATCATCAAAACCTTCATTTTGGGCCTCCCTGCTTTGGCTCTCCGCAATCCTTCCTGCCATCCCGAAATCCGGTAGTAAAAGAGGCATCATACAGCTTTGATCTGGCATATTGGCCGCCAAGAATATCCCCCACCACAATCAGCGCTGTTTTATCAATCCCTTCTCTCTCCATTTCATCAGCAAACTGCAGCAGCGTTGAGCGGAGCAGCTTTTCCTCCGGCCAGGTTGCCTTGTATGCTACTGCTACCGGCGTTTCCGGCGGATAGCCGCCAGCCAGCAGCTCACGCTGCACCTTTGCCGCTAACCCGGAGGACAAAAAAAGCACCATCGTTGCCTGATGCGTGGCAAGACGGCATATACTCTCCCGTTCCGGCACCGGCGTTCTGCCCTCTGCCCTCGAAAGAATCACTGTCTGCGAAACCTCTGGAAGCGTATATTCTATCTGCAATGCGGCAGAAGCGCCAAACAACGAGCTGACGCCCGGGCACACCTCAAATGCAATCCCTCTCTCTCTCAATGCATCCATCTGTTCGCGTATTGCCCCATAAACAGAGGGGTCGCCGGTATGGAGGCGCACTGCCAGCAGCCCGTCTGCCTGTGCTTTTTCAAGCACGGCAATCACCTCATCCAAATCCATATAAGCGCTATTATAAATCCTGCATTCCTTCTTTGCCGCCTTTAACAGCTCCGGATTCACAAGCGACCCTGCATAGATAATAACATCTGCCTGCTCCAGATACCGCTGTCCCCGAACGGTAATCAGATCAGCTGCCCCGGGACCCGCCCCTACAAAATAAACCATTGTCGTCCTCCATTTTATTTTTCTGCACGAATCTTCGTCATCCTCCGTTTTATTTCTCTTCACGAATCTGCTGCAAAATCTGCCCGGCCTGCTCTGTCTGCCCCAGAAAGCCAAAGCGTTCTGAGAAGAGGAAAACTCCGACTGCAAGACGGCCGCCCACCCGCTGCGCAATATGCTCCTGTAATTTCCGGCAGATGCTGTCACAAACCTGCTGCCGCAGAGAATGCTCTTCCAAAAGCTGCAGCATCTCATCCGTATTCACACATTGAAGCATCTTTAACGCAAGGGCGCGCTCCCCGCCGCACAAAAGCGTATGCACAGCAAAAATCTCACCCCTCGCATCCGCCACCCTCGAATGCGTATTCATTATGCCCGCGGCAAGCTTAACCAGCTTCCCTATATTTCCAACCAGCAGCATGCTGTGCATTTCATATGAAACGGCAAGATCCAGCGTCTCACCAATATAATTGCTGCATTTTACACTGTCTGCAAGCTCCAGTCCCAAATAGTTTGACGCATACGCCTGTCCGTAATTTCCCGGCGTAACCAAAAGCTTTGTTTCACCCTGCTGATGCAGCTGGCGAATCTGCGTTTCGATCGTATCTACAATCGCTTTTTCACTCATCGGCTCAATCATCCCGCTTGTTCCCAAAATCGAAATGCCGCCATCGATTCCAAGCCGTGGGTTAAATGTACGTTTTGCAAGTGCCTTCCCATCCGGCACCCAGACCAGTATTCGAAGCGTTTCTGTATATTCTGCCAATTCACAGACTGCGTGGACAGCCCGGAAAATCATCTGCCGCGGCGTCGCATTAATCGCAGCCTGACCTTTTTTCTGTTCCATGCCATCTCTTGTAATCCTTCCAACGCCAATACCGCCATCCAGATACAAAAACGGATATTCCCTGCTTTGAAACGCCTGTTCCCACAAGCCTCCCGCCGGCTCCATCCCATCTTCTTTATCAAAATCAGGCCATTCCCTTGCAGCTTCCCCCGCTGTACGGACTTTTTCAAAACCAGACCAATCTCCTACGGCTTCCCCCGCTGTACAGCCTTTTTCAACACTGACAAAAATTTCTGCATGATTTGTGACATCCGGGTCGTCTCCACTGTCTTTGACCACCTTATACGCCGCCCGCTCTGCGCTATAGAACGACAAAAAGACCGGAACAGACACATCCACCCCTTTTGGTGTATGCACGCAAACGGTCTTATTGTCCACCCCCAGCAACAGCTTTGCGGCAGCCGCTTTGGCAGCCGCAGAAGCACAGGTGCCTGTTGTAATGCCACAGCGAAGCCTCTTCTGGTTCTTCATCACATAATAATCCATGCTGTTTCATTCCCTGTCTTTCACAATAATTGTCGTAAAATATCCTGCCTGCCCGTCCAGTTCACGGATATCATGGCAGACCATCTCCTGCTCCATTCCGCAGTTTGTCACCGCGCAAATCTGCAGGCCTTCTTTCTCCTCCAGCTTACAAAGCTCCCTTTTCACTTCTGCCGTCCTCCCGGCCGATTTCATCAAAACCCTTGTCCCGGAAAGCGTTTTTTCGATTCCATTCTGATAGGCACCAGGGAGGATGTGGAGCTGCTCATCACGCGAAGCAAGCGACAATCCCAGCTTACCCGCAACAGCGCAAAAGGATGGGACGCCATTGATAACCTCCGCCCGAAATCCGGCAGCGGCCACCCTTTTGTGCAGCTCCATATAAGTCCCATAAATCGTAGGATCTCCTAAATTTAAAAACGCAATATTTTTCCCCCGCTTTAATATCTCTGCAATCTTTTCGCAGCCGGCATCATATGCCGCAGCAAGGAGCATCTTCTCCTTCGCCATAGGCACCGGCACGGCAAGCACCGGTTTTTGCTTTAGCTCGGGAACTGCCTCCGCTGCAATCCCATACGCAACGCAGCCGGCAGCCTCTCTCGCCGGTATGCCGATCATATCACATTCCCGAATTTTTTTCACCGCCTTAACAGTAATTAGCTCCGGATCCCCCGGCCCCACGCCAACGCCGTATAATATTCCCGCCATCATTCTGCACATTTCTTTCTTAATTTTTCTGTAAAAATCCGGCGAAACTGCGGATATTCCCCCAGTCCCCGGATCACTGCTTCCGTCTCGTAGCCCAGGCTTTGAAGCCTTGTCACATAGGAATCTGTCTCCCCTGCCATGTCCTGATTGGCATGATCTCCCGCAACTACCATGAAGGGATGCAAAATCACCTTTTTCACCATATCGCGCTTTTGCAATACGGCAATCGCATCCTCCAAATCCGGCTCTGCCTCCACCGACGCAATCTGTACATTTGGAAAGCCCGCTTCCCAAAAAGCCCGGTTCATCTGGAGATAACGGATGTTTGCGGCATCCTCTGTTCCATGCCCCATCAAAATATACTCATATTCCTTTTGAAAATGCAGCATCTGGTCTAACACCGGGACAAGCTTCTTACAATCCTCCGCCTCCTGCAAAACAGCAGAAGTAACCTCCAATTTGTGAAATTTGCAGCGGAACCGTTCGAGTATACGGAGCATTTTCTGGTATTCCCTTCCCGGAATCATATGCGATGCCACAACATACAGGCAATCTGTCCCCTGTTCCAAAATCTGCCGGACTGCCCCTTCTACCGTCGGAATAAAAATGCCTTCTGCAGAGAGCTTTTTTTGAATCACCTGGCTGGTATATGCCTGATAAACCGGAACCTGTGCATCCACGCTGCACAAATCCTTACAGATACGCTCCAGGCTGTCCTCCCTGGCTTTCCGGTAACTGGTTCCAAAGCTGACAAAAAGTATTGCCCTATTCATATTTCCCCCATTCCCGTAAATCTTTACGATTCTTTTTCCATCTTTTTCCGCTCTACAAACCTGCCCATTACAAATGCAATCACTCCCACTCCAATGCCTGTCTGTACACAGAACAAAAGACTTTCCACCTCGCCCGGAATCTCTCCGTTTAATATCGTCTCAAACACCGGAGTAAACCACGGCTCGTATTCTCCCTGAAGCTCCTCTATCTTAGTGCTGCCCGCATCATCCGAGCCTCCAAATTCCGCACCCTGTAATGCAAAGAGAGGCACAACCACAATCACAACAACTAATATCAACAATAGTATAATCATCTTTGTATCTTTTTTCAATGGATTCACCAAACCTTTCTATCTGTTTACTGCAAGCATCTTATTCTGCTTTGATAAAGCCGAGCGCCTTTAATTCCTTACCTGCATAATTTTCCAATGCAATTATAATCATAACAGTCAGCAATCCCTCGACCACTGCCAGCGGAAGCTGTGTCGGCGCAAAAACCCCAAGAAATTCCAGAATGGACGCGCCAACTCCGCCATCCTGCGCCGGATAGGCAACGGCAAGCTGTACACTGGTAACGCAATATGTAAATAAATCGCCTGCGGCGGCTGCCAAAAATACACTGAATCTCCTGTTGACATTGCATTTTTTACAGAGCAGATAAATGCCATAGGTCACAAGCGGCCCTGCAATCGCCATAGAAAACGTATTTGCCCCCAGCGTTGTCAGTCCGCCATGCGCTAGCAGGATAGCCTGGAAAAGCAACACAATAATTCCG
Organism: Clostridiaceae bacterium; assembly: GCA_021200535.1. Classification (GTDB taxonomy): domain Bacteria; phylum Bacillota; class Clostridia; order Lachnospirales; family Lachnospiraceae; genus Butyribacter. Next base: position 16,330 of record JAJQGL010000037.1, read on the forward strand.
AGAATCCCTGTTGCACATGGACCGAAAAGGATTGCGGCAAGGCCGGTTCCCGTCATATGCGAACAGCTTCCTGTGACAGACGGAATCTTTAATGCTGACAGAACAAAAATATATGCTCCCGCCATCGCAATCATTGTAATCATTTTAGGATTTTCCCGATACAGGTTTTTCAGTGTGAAAAATCCCCTGACCAAAAACGGAATGCAAAGCACTCCCCATGCAATACAAAATGCTGGGGGAAGATACCCCTCCATGATGTGCATTGCACTTGCAACCGGACAAACCGCCAAAAATGCGGCCGCCAAAATACTCACCTTCCATACTGCTTTTTGTTTCTTTGTCATACTTTTCCTCTTTTCTGCGCTGCATTTTCTCATGCCAGGCTTGTATTGCAGCGCAGACACAAGCCGGTAAGTGAATGCTTTTTTGCTCTCACTCCTTTTTCCATTTCTTTATTTGATCCGCAAACAGCCCGCGGATATTAACGATACAATCCGGCGGCAATCGCCTCCGGCGTAAGCGGATATTCCTGCTTTGGCGATACAACACCCGCCTGCAGCAGCGCCTCCCAAACCAAAAGCGCAGCCGGCTTTTTTAAATGCGCCTGTTCCAGAATCTCTTCCCTTTGGAAAATATCGGCCGGCTTTTCATCGGCAATCAGTCTGCCCTCCGCAAAAACCAATATCCTGTCAGCAAAGCGATAGGCAAAGTCAACATCATGCGTTGCAATCAAAAGCGTTTTTCCCTCCGCGTGAAGTTTTGTTAAAATTTCCTCGACTTTTTCGGCATTGACGGGATCTAGGGCTGCCATCGGCTCATCAAAAATTAAGATCTCCGGCTGCATCGCCAGAATATCTGCAATACTGACTCTCTTTTTTTCACCGCCGCTCAGATAATGCGGCGCCTTGTCCTGCAGCGCCTCCAGCGCAAGATAGGCAATGGCTTCATCTACCCTTTTCTCTACAGTTTTCCGGTCCAGCCCCAGGTTCATTGGACCAAACGAAACCTCTGACCGCACAGTCGACGCAATAATCTGGCTGTCCGCATCCTGAAACACAAAGCCAATGCGCGACCTAAGCTTTGCAAGATCTTTTTTTCCAATGCGCTGCCCCTCCAGAAAAATCTCTCCGGAATCCCGCTGCAGCACTCCATTCAGATTCAAAAAAAATGTGGATTTTCCGGCGCCGTTTGAGCCCATCACGGCAATTTTTTCTCCGCGGCTGACAGAAAGCGTAATATCATTTAATATTGGCTTCTTTTCATAGGCAAACGTCAAATTTTTCACTTCTAATATTTTCTCTTTCACACTAAACCTCCATGCCGCAGTTTTGCAATACCAGAAACCATGTCATTTACAGCGTGAGCCTTTCTGACCATACCAGACGCCGCTTCATTTACAGCGTGAGCCTTTCTGACCATACCAAACGCCGCTTCATTTACAGCGTAAGCCATCCGGCCAATACCACTCCTGCCATATAAAGGCTTCCGGCCAAAAGCTGCCAAAGCTTTACCGGTTTTTCCTCTGCCAGAAATTCCAGCCGCCCCTGATATCCCCTTGCCAGCATTGCATCGTAATAGCTGTTTGCCTTTTTCATCGACAGCACAAAAAGATTGCCTCCAATCATCGAAAATGTCCTGCAGGATCTCCGGAAGCCATGGTAGCCAAGCCTCGCTTTTGCCGCAGTCTGCATCTGCAAAACTGCCTCAAACAAAATGAATATGTATCGGTAAATCAGATGCATCAGTTCCAGCAAAAAGCGCGGCAGATGCAGTTTCTGCAAAACCAGAATCAGCTCAGAAACCGGGGTCGAAAAAGAAAGCATATACAATGTGCTCACCCCCGCAAGCACCTTTAAAAAGACCTTCCCCGCCGTCAGCAGACTTTTTTTGGTAACACACAGATAGAAAAAAAGAACCGGCTGGTTCCAATCCCCCGACCTGCTTCCCGAAAAGTCAACCGCAATCGCTGCACAGCTGACCACCAGAAACAGCAGAGGCACCAGCATATACCGCAGATAAATCCGAAACGGAACCCTGCCCACCGCTAAGGTCAGCAGCCCCATGCCCAAAATCACAAACAGGGAGCTGCCGGGCTGGTTCATTCCTAAGACGGCACACAGAACTGCCGCCGCAAGAGATGCCTTAAACCCCGCATTCCATGATTTCATACCAGAATGGTACGCATAATAATCAATCTGCACGCCATCCTCCTTCCATAAGCATAAAAAAAGCCTGTTTGTCTCACAGCAAACAGATTCTGCAATGACAAACAGACAAATAAAACCTCTTTTTTGCTCTTTTTTGAATACTGTAACAAAAACCATTTCCCATCAAACGTGCCAAAAAGGACATCAAAAAAAGACCTCATAAGAAGTATGTTTTATAAGAATCTGTACATCGCAAATCTTATAATTCCGAACAAAAAGGCAGGTCTTCTGACTTCGCATCATCACATTTATTCGTCTTCCCATTTTCACAGTGACTGCCATCCGGCAAGAAAAAATGCTCCGCATACACAGCGACGGGATCGTCCATGATTCTCACATGGTTCCCTATTATCCTGACCTGCAGCTCGTTTGCTGCATCAGGCACCTTTCTGTTTTCAATTATCAAATGGACAGAGCAGCCGCTGCATCCCCTGCCATGCAGAAAAAACGGCAGGCTGAACATTCCATAGGCAACATAATACTACAATTTCCATTTTTGTTCAACCATTTGATTTTTATTTTTCAGTTCTTGTTTTCACTCGGAAGTTTGACACTTAAATATTAGAAAAATCTCTGCAGGTACTATAAAACCT
>JAJQGL010000063.1 GCA_021200535.1 Clostridiaceae bacterium
GTCGCATGGTTTAAATTGATAAGGTCAGACGCAGAATCCTCCTGCGTAACAGAGGCGGCTGTTTCTTCTTTTGCAGCGGCTTGTTTCTTGGTTAAAACACGGATTTGTTCACCGTCTTCCAAAAGCCTTGCAAGATTTACGGAATCTGTTGCTGCATTTTTCCGAAAGCCTCCCAGTGCGTCAACTGCATCTGCAACGCGGGCATTCCCCTGAAAACGGTATAATCCCGGATGTTTCACCGCACCGGATACATATACTGCTTTTTCCTGCTGCGGCAAAGCAGATTCGGCGGCAGAAGCTTCACTGCCGGCTTCCTCCTGCACAGGATTCTGTTCCTCTCCTGCTGCTGCGCTGTCCTGTGCCTCTGAAAAAACAGTCTGTCCGGAAACAGCAAGATGATTTTGCCGCCAGACAAACAAAGCGGCAGCCGCCAACAAAAAAATCAATGTGATTCCTACGATTACACGGGTATCTTTTCTCATATATATTCCTCCTGGCATCGTTTGATTTGTCAGCATTTACAGGTGCTAAAAGGAATGAAATTTATCCGTGGGACGCCCAAAAACGGCATAATACCCCTGACTGTAACTCTACAGATATTTTAGCCAATTTAACAGTTGATTACAATAGAAACAATGTACAAATTTCTTAATATTTTCTTAACATTTTTTATACATTTTTGAATAACTCTTTCCATTTAAATAAGACAATTCCGGCAATAAAAATGATTACGCCAACCAGCTTCATCCAGTCAAAACCGGCTTTTTTCGAACCAAACCACCCGAACAGCTCTACCAGATAGGCAGCAATCAGCTGTGCGGCAATAATAAAAAGAACTGCTTTTGCAGGCCCCAGTTTTTCCATGCCGAAAATGACCGTATAGGTGATAAAAGCGCCCATGACACCACCGAGAAGCATATACCACGGTCTTACCTGAAACAGGCCGGAAAAGCTGCTGTCCCGCTCTGTGATCAGCCAGGCTGCCAGGCATACAATTAACGCAGTTGCCTGTACAAACGAAGCGGATACCCAGATGCTTGTCTGCTTTGTAACCTGTGTATTAAAAACGCCCTGCAGGCTCATTAAAACTCCGGAAATTATGGAAACAATCATTCCAAACATAAAAATCCTCACTTCTGCGCACACTCTCTGCGCACGATTTCTGCGCATAACGAGTTTGTGTCAGGTGCGCGCAGACACAAATCCCGCCTGTGAAAAAACCATAATTGACGCAAAAGGAGTTTCCGCAAAGGGAGAAATTCGGAACAGACACCGAACTACGGAATCTCCTTTTGCATCTAAACATACTATTTCCATTTACTGCAAAAATATGCAAAAATCTCATCAAGAATTTTCATACACTCGTCAACATGTGTTTTTTCAATGACAAGCGGCGGTACAATACGTACAACATTGCTGCCGGCGGCAATCAGGATCAATCCTTTTTCCAGCCCTTTTGCAACAATCTGCGCATTACTTCCGGTTACTTCTATACCAAGAATCAGTCCCTTTCCCCTGACGTCGGAAATCATGGCAGGATACTTTTTTTGTAACGCCAAAAGCTTTTCAAACAGATAAGGCGCAATCTGGTTGACATGCTCAAGGATTTTGTCCTGCTCATAAATTTCAAATACCTTGCAAACGGCAGCGGTGGCAAGTGGATTTCCGCCGTATGTCGTTCCGTGATCTCCGGGAACCATCGCATCCGCAAAGCGTTCGCTGGCAGCAAATGCCCCCACCGGAACACCACAGCCAAGTGCTTTTGCACTAGTCACAATATCCGGTTTGATACCGTAATGCTGATAGGCAAACATTTTTCCGGTTCTTCCCATTCCACACTGGATTTCATCAAATATCAATGCAATATCCTTTTCGTCGCAGAGTGTGCGAAGCCCGCGGATAAATTCCTCTGCAGCAGGATAAATCCCGCCCTCTCCCTGCAGTGTTTCCAGAAGCACGGCACAGGTATCGTCTGTCACCAGAGCTTTTACACTTTCCAGATCATTGTATTCTGCAAAGGAAACCCCTCCGATCAGCGGCTCAAACGGTTCTCTGTAATGTGCTGTCCCCGTCACAGACAAAGCCCCCATTGTGCGGCCGTGAAAGGAATGATTCATCGCAATAATTTCTCCCTTGCTGTCTTTTCTTTTGTTGTAAGCATATTTTCGCGCAAGCTTTAACGCCCCCTCTATCGCTTCCGCGCCGCTGTTCGTAAAAAATACCCTGTCAAGTCCGGTTGCCGCGGAAAGATATTCGGATGCCCTGATCGAAGGCTCTGTATAATATAAATTTGACACATGGATCAGCTGATCAATCTGATCTTTCAGTCCCTGTTTGTAGGTCTCATTGCTGTAGCCAAGCGCAGAAACGGCAATGCCGGCGCCCATGTCCAGATATTTTTTGCCGGTATCATCCCAAAGATATACTTCTTCCCCTTTTACAAAAGTGATGTTACGGTTGTAGGCATGTATAAAATGTAAATCCTTATCTGTATTCATATTCATCCTCCATTTTGAATTGTCTATTAATTTTCTTCGTTTTTTTCGTTTGTATATGGCTCACTGTCATCTCCCATGATCGCCGTGCCAATACCTCTTTTTGTAAAAAATTCAAGCAGCAGACAGTGTTCTTTCCGCCCGTCCAGAATATGAACGCGGTTTACTCCCGAATTAACCGCATGGATGCAGTTATTGACCTTTGGCAGCATTCCGCCGGATATAACGCCGCTTTCAATCAGTTTATTTGCCTCAATCAGATTCAAAAAAGGAATCAGGGAATTTGGGTCATCCGGATTCATGCATACTCCCTCTACATCGGTTAGAAAAGCAAGCTTTTCAGCACGGATGGCGCTTGCCACTGCACAGGCGGCATCATCTGCGTTAATGTTGTATGTTTCTCCCGTTTTATCCATTCCAATCGGTGCAATGATCGGTATGTAATCATTGGCAAGAAGCGTATCTAAAATATCAGTATTGATCTGTGCGATATCGCCAACGTATCCAATATCCTGCCCATCCGGTTTCTTCTGTTCTGCCTGAAGCATACCGCCATCCTTGCCGCAGATTCCTATAGCTTTTACGCCAAGGCGTTCTACCATCTGCACCAGATTTTTGTTGACACGGTTTAATACCATTTCTGCGACTTCCATTGTCTCTTTGTCTGTTACGCGGAACCCGTTAATAAATTTTGTTTCCTTTCCAATTTTGGACAGCCAGCTGCTAATTTCTTTGCCGCCGCCGTGTACAATAATCGGCTGCATCCCAATCAGCTTTAACAATGCCACATCCTTGATTACACTCTCTTCAAGCTGTTTGTCTAACATGGCGCTTCCGCCGTATTTGACAACAACAATCTTATTGTTAAAATCACGGATATATGGAAGCGCTTCAATCAATACCTCGGCTTTCATGGTAATCTGTTCCATATAATTTTTTCTTTCTTCCGCACTCATATTCATCCTCATTTCTGCATTTGCAGCGTTTTTTGGTTTTGCACAAAAATCCTGCCGGTACCATAGACGCTGTATGCTTTTTTTATATTTGTAACACGATGCAAGGCAACCATGTTGCCAGGCAACCACGATGCCAGGCAACCACGATGCCATGCAATCACAATGCCATGCAATCACATTGCCAGACAAAGTGGTACGCTGACTTTAGCAACGTATTTTTTATTATACGTTTATTGTTATAAATATGCAAGCATGTTTTGAAAAAACATTTATTTTTCGAGTTATACATTGCATAAATATTCAAAATGATGTATATTTATTAATGATTTGGAAAAGGGATTGCAATTCTTCTTTTTTCTGATTATACTGGTATAGTGTCCTGCAGCCGGTTGGGTTTTTCCTGTGCAGGATACGCATTGATACAGTAATACGATTTAGAAAAGACAGTGTGAAGAATTTCACACGGCACTTTGTGTCAGCGCGCTGCTTGCCGCAAAGTTGCTTAGGGGCAAAAAGCAGCGCAGAAATGGAGATTATATCATGAAAGAAAAAGTAATTCTTGCCTATTCCGGCGGACTGGACACCACAGCAATCATTCCATGGCTGAAAGAAAATTTTGATTATGAAGTTGTCTGCGTTTGTATTGACGTAGGACAGGAAAGTGAATTAGACGGTCTGGAAGAAAGAGCAAAATCCTGCGGTGCCGCGAAGCTATATATTGAAGATGTAACAGATGAATTTTGTGATGATTACATTGTACCATGTGTGCAGGCAAATGCCATCTATGAAAATAAATATCTCCTTGGAACTTCCATGGCGCGTCCGCTGATTGCAAAAAGGCTGGTTGAGATTGCCCGCAAAGAAGGCGCTACTGCAATCTGTCACGGTGCAACCGGAAAAGGAAATGACCAGGTACGTTTTGAGCTTGGCATCAAGGCGCTCGCACCAGACCTTAAAATTATCGCAGCATGGAGAAACCCGCTCTGGACAATGGATTCCCGTGAATCGGAAATTGAATATTGCAAACAGCATGGAATTGATCTTCCTTTCTCAGCAGACAGCAGCTACAGCCGCGACAGAAATATCTGGCATATCAGCCATGAGGGACTGGAATTAGAAGATCCTGCCAACGCACCAAACTATGATCATCTTCTGGTTCTGGGTGTAACGCCTGAAAAAGCACCGGAAGAGGGAGAAATTGTAACCATGACATTTGAACAGGGTGTTCCAAAATCAGTGAACGGAAAGGAAATGAAAGTATCTGACATTATCCGCACACTGAACCAGCTCGGCGGAAAACATGGCATTGGAATTGTAGATATCGTCGAAAACCGCGTGGTTGGCATGAAATCCAGAGGCGTATATGAAACACCGGGCGGAACCATATTAATGGAAGCACATCAGCAGTTAGAGGAATTAATCTTAGATCGTGATACCTATACTGCCAAGAAAGATATGGGCAATAAATTTGCAGATATTGTTTATGAGGGCAAATGGTTTACTCCTCTTCGCGAGGCAGAGCAGGCATTTATCGAGTCAACGCAGAAATACGTAACCGGTGAAGTAAAATTTAAGCTCTATAAGGGAAATATTATTAAAATGGGGACAACTTCTCCGTATTCTATCTACAGCGAATCAATTGCTTCTTTCACAACGGGTGAGCTGTATGACCATAAGGATGCTGAGGGATTTATCAATCTGTTTGGTCTGTCATCAAAGGTCCGCGCAATGAAGCAGGGCTCTTTTGTCAGCCTGAATGATAAATAAGGCAGACAGCAAAGAGATACTCTTCTTTATACATCGAAAAGCGGTTTCCGCCCGAATTGAGAAAGCGGAAGCCGCTTTTTTAAATGAATTTACGGATTTCTTTCATTACTCTTGCAACCGGCAATCCCACTACATTATAGTAATCACCGTGAATTTCACGAATATATTCTGCAAAGCGCCCCTGAATCGCATAAGCACCTGCTTTATCCATAGGCTCTCCCGTAGCGATATATGCATGAATTTGTTCGTTTGTCATGGGATACACTTCGACTTCGGTCCTTACGTGGAAGCAGATGGTTTCTTCTGCAGTAATCAGTGCAACACCGGAAAAGACCTGATGGGAAGTACCCTGAAGCGCATGCAGCATCGAAAATGCCTCCGCTTCGTCCCCTGGCTTTCCGAAAACATGCCCGTCTTTGGCAACCATAGTATCTGCACCGAGCACCAGATAAGCTTCCGGTTTTGAAAAATCTTCTCCTAAAGCACCGTCCTGTAATTTGTTCCAGACATCCTGTGCCTTTTGCAGTGCAAGTGCCTCAACCAGCTTTGCAGGCTCCGTCTCTTTGCAGGTTTCTTCACAGTCACTAGAAAGCACGGTAAATGGTATGCCAATCTGTGTTAAAAGCTCACTGCGCCTTGGCGAGCCAGATGCCAATATCAGTTTCTTTGCCATATCCGTTTCCTCTCTGTCTTAATTTGGTTTTACAAATTGACGCCGTAAAAGTGCCGGCTTCTGTTCCAGATGTGCATAGTCGTTAAAACGGTCCAGAAAAAACGAATGCTTTTCTTCGTCAAAATGAAGCTGGGTAATACTGCAATTTTCCAGGGAAGTGCCAAACTGCAGACGCTTTCCGAAATCTCCGCCAAACAGGGAACATAGCAGAATGCGGATTACACCGCCATGGCTTACCACAGCAATATTTTGAAATCCACTTTCGATCCATTCCCGGACAACCGGCATCACGCGCTCCAAAACCATAGCTCCATTTTCGCCGTCCGGATACCACATTTCCTCCGGCGGCACAAAAAATTCTCCTACAAACCGATTTACCAAATCCAGCGCCGTTCCTGACGGCCGGTTTTCCGGGTCAGCAAATTTTTCCTGCTGTTTCCGGTAATATTCCCGGTAATATGCTTTGACCTCCGAATCCTCTTTTCCGGTCAGACTGCCAAAATCAATTTCAGCAAGTTCCGGCCTGATCTGGTGCGTCCGTAACAGCTTTTTGTTGTCCGCAAATGCAATTTCAGCGGTTTCAACAGCGCGTACAAGGTTACTGCTGTAAAGTGCGTCCACCGGATAGCGTTTCATCCGTTCTCCTAAAAGCTTTGCCTGTAACCTTCCTTCAGGCGACAGCTCCACATTCACATTGCAGTCTGCACTGTTCTGCCTCCCGTGGCGAATCAAATAAAGAATCATCACATGCTCTCCTGTTCTCTTTTTTTCTTTATTCCTTTTCTGTCTCTGCTTCAGCGGAGGATGCAGCATCATTTTTGTTCTTTTTCGTCTTGTTTTTTCCAGAACTTTTTTTCGCTGTACTCTTTGCAGAAAGCTCTTTTAAGATTGTCTTATAGGAGAGATCCTGCAGCGGAATAATATCCCCGGAAAACATAGAATCATCATACAGGATTTCATTGTCCGGCTGGCTGTCCCGTATTTTTTCATAGATTGTTTTTCTGTTTGTATAGTCATTGCCGTCCGCATCCCTGTCAACTGTGGCATACAGACAATACCCGTCCAGCCAGTTCATCTGGACATCCTCCCAGTTGTCGAAATGCTTTTTTAACTTTTTGGCAGCAGGCTCAATCAAAGCTTGTGCTTCTTCCAGACTAAGATAGCCCGCAATATGCCCCCATTGCACAAGATGGGAAATCCGGCACATGTCCCACGCAAGAAGCCCTTTGCTGCCCCATGTTTTCCAATTGTAGCGAACTTCCCTGTAATGGATCAGAATATCTCCGGAAAGCTGCTTCATTGCGGTCTTTAGCTCTTTTTTGGACATCGCAGCCATTTCCTTTGCTTCCTCTTTAAAGGCTGTCCGGTCTCCTTCTTCCAGCAGATTATTTATCTGCTTTAACAGCTGCTTCCTGCTGTTAATATTCCAGCTGCTTGACAAAATGCGAATCGTTGCTTCCCTATTGCTCTCATTTGCTTCATATCCTCCGAAATAATAGGGATTCCCATCATTCAGATACAACAGTACCGATCCCATGGCGCGCCCCCAATGGCCGAGATTGGAAGATTCATCTTCGTTTAGGTCAAGTGTTTCTGCAGTTGGGGAAGGGGAAGAGGAAACTTTTTCCCCTTCTGTCTCCCTGCTGCTGCAGCCCGCCAGGAGACTAACGGTAAGAGCAAACATCCCTATGATTGCTATTGTTTTCATCTGTTTTTTTTCATGGCCACCTCTTTCATTCCCAACCAACTCGAAGCGTGAAAGTCTCTAACGTTCACACTTCTTCCTGCATTTTTTCCAAAACAGTTGTCAATTCATTGCCCTCGGAAGGCGCTTCGCCTAAATCCTTCTTTTTTCCGTCTGCAAAGACCTGTATGAAACGGGAAGGTTTATCCGGCCCGCTGTACAAAACAGCATAATACCACAGAGTTTGTTTTTCACTGTCCCAGCCGACCAACACGCTAGAGCAGGTATCCGGCTGCAATGCCCGCTTCGGCATTGTGATCTGAAGCAGCGTTAGTGTCTCGCTGATATTGAGGCTCATTACTTCAAAGTCTTCCGCCTGATACGGACAGGCAAGCTCTCCGTCATAAAGATTTTCATAGAGTTCTCTGACCATCGCACCGCGTTGCTGCGTTAATTTTAAAATGAGCGCTTCTTTTTGTTCAAAAAGCTGCTTCGGTAAATAAAACGATTCTAATTTTTGCCTGGTCAGAAAATGATACTGCTGTGCAGTTACCTGAACTGTCTTTACAGATGCCGGCTGTACCTGCTCCGGATTTCTGCGGATGATAATATTGTGGGTAAACGCATTGACAACAATCCCGGTAAATTTGGGATTGTTGTTCATAATCTGAATGCAGGATTGAAACGGAAGTGTCATGGTGAGTGGAAATTTAGGCGCTTTTGCGTTCTTTTTTAACTCCGTCTCCGACGTAAAAACAGGCAGAAACTGATTTCCTTTTTCATCTGTCAGAATGCAGGGCTGCGGCTTCACCCCATCCGGAACCGGCTGCTGCTTATCTATGTTTTGCATCAGCTTGCGCATCAGTGCAGGATTGGTGTTTTTTGGAAGCACTGCAGGCATTACGACGTCAGATTTTCCAAGAATATCCATAAATTCTTTTTTTATTTCTTCCGGATCCTGTGTTTTCATTTTTTCGAGTACGTTTTCTAATTGATTTTGTTTCATGCCATACCTCATTTCTACCATTCTGAAATTCCAAATAATTCCGCCATTGTTTCTTTATCATTGTCGCTGTAATAACCATACTGTAACAATTCATATTGGTTTAACAGCTGACTGATTGTGTCGGTTTCATCTGTATCATATTTATGCCAGTTTCCATCATTATCCAGATATCCGTTTACATTCAGTACCGGAATTTCACCAGATACCTTCTCAATAAACTGATTATATTTCGGAAGCTCCAGGCCCGCCTGCTTCAGAATCAGATTTTCCAGATAATTATTGCTCAGGACAGCATTCTGGCTTTCACTGATATCATAATTTGCCCAGATTACAAACGGGGTTACATAGCGTTTCTGAATATCTTCCAAATCCCAGTCCTGTTCGTCTTTGCCGAGAAGCTCTTCATAAAATTCTGTCTCAATAGATGGCTGGTGGTCCCCAAACATACAGATAATGGTTGGCTCATCCTGCTCTTTAAAATATTCTACCAGATAGCGGAACGCATCATCGGATACCTTTGTCGCTGAAAGAAATTCTTTCGCCTCCTGATAATAGGCGCCTTTTACATAAACAGGATTTTTCCAGTTTGTATTGGTCAGATAGCCGCCATGATTCTGAATTGTCATATCAAACAGAAAAATAGGCTGCCCTTCTTCTTTCTCCTCATAGAGCTGAATTACTTTTTTATAGCTCTCCTTATCACTGATGTAACGGACGTATTCCGGATTTTCAAACTCTTCGATTGTCACAAAACGGTCAAACCGCATGCTGTTATAGGCATTGATCCGGTTCCAGTTTTCCCCGCTGCTTGGATGGATTGCTGCAGTAGCATATCCCAATGACTTTAAATATGACGGCATGGAAAAGGTGGATTCATGCATAAACTGTTGGTATACATTGCAGCCGCTTGGAAAAAATGTCATGGTATTCCCGGTCATTGCCTCAAATTCTGAGTTGCTGGTACCTGCACCGTATATAGAGACATAATCCTTTCCATATATGGTATTTTCCCGCATACTGTGCAGATACTCCAACGGATCCCGGTTGTAATTTGTCTCCCCGATTAAATCATAATCTGCCAGGCTTTCATTCATGATTAAAATAATATTGGGCTGTTCACCATTCAAGGATGTGTTTGTATCAAAATCACTGTTTCCGGTAATGGCAGCACCAGTCTCATCTACACGGTTTTTGGTACTGTCAGTGTCCGTCCCGGCTTCTTCCATATCATTTAGGATACTGGCAACGGTATCCTGTGAGTAACCGTCTGGTTCCGATACAGACAAATAGTGCAGATTAATAAAAAAGTTTAGATAAAATCCATTGCTGCGGCTTGACGCAACCTTATTCCACACATTGTCTGTAATTCCCGAATTTTCCAGAACCGGCGTATTGTACAGCAAAAAGATCACCGAGCAGGAAACCGCAAGCGGCGCCAGTCTGCGTACAGCTATCCGCCAGATTTTTCTCTTTTGCCTTTTTTTGCGGATACGGAGCAGGAAAAAACACCAGATGATCACCCACGGCAGCATCACAAACTGCGCCGGGGTCAGGGAAATTTCATAGGTCTGCGCAACCTCTGTCGCTGTCGCCAGTGCCAGAAGATCCGATGGCAGAAACGGTGTTCCGCGCACATTCATCAATATAAGATTGGCAACGCCTGCTGGAAACATTACTGCATTTAACAGCAGCATGGAAATCGTTTCACTTCCAAAGACAGCAAAAACCAGTAATTGAATGGCAAGTAAGAGCATCCACGCAAAAAGCCATACCGTCGCAACCATCGTTGTAAGTGTCTGGTTCATTAATTCAATCGAAAACAGAATGAGAAGCGGATTGATAATAAATGCAATCCGCCGTACCCAGTTGATAAACTTCGGTTCTGTCAGGCACCATTTCACAAGATTTTTGAAAGAATGCTCCTTTTTCTGTGCCATTTTGTTTTTTTTCTTATGTTTCGCCGGCTGTTTTTCCATATGATTTTTCGTATAAAGGATTTTCGCATCCCGGCTTTTTTTCCGTTCTCTTTTTTCAACCGCAGCAATTTCCAGTTCCTTTGCTTTTTCTTTTCGTCTGTCTTCCTTTCGTTTTTTTCTGCGAAGCACTACTCCAATCTGTGTCACCTTTTCAAAACAAAGGACAAAAAGAAAAGCAAATTCCAAAATAATCATAATCAAAGGAAATATCTGACGATAGGAATAAGTATATGAAATATTCAGACATTTTTTCCTTGTCTGCATTTTCATTGTTGACATAAATGTATTTGGGTCTGTACGGTTTGTCGTATTTAACGTTGGAATCGTATCGTATTGTCGGTCATCAGAGCTGCAGCTCAATTTGATGCAGCATGTAACTCCCTTTGGAATCGTAACGGTATAATCCATTGCAACCCGGTAAGCTGCATTTGGTGAAATGTCATCTACCGGAATCGTTGTTGTGTAGACAATGTTATTATCTGCATCTGTCATCTGGATATTCAGGTTGTCGCCTACTTCATCCCGTTCAAAAGAGCCAAAACTCAGCGTAAACTCCTCCAGAACAACTTTTCTGTTAAATTTAAATTTTTGCCGTACAAGCTCTGTCTGATCTAAAATTCCAATTACCGCACTCTGTGAATTGCCAGCCTCTGTGGTCATGGTCTGTCTGGAAACCAGGGAACCGGTCAATACAATCTGCAGCAGAATAATCAACGCAGAAATAAGTAAAAATATAGCCACTCTTTTTTTTGTAAATTGAAAATACTTTTGTAACATGATTCCAGATAACCTCTTTCAAAAATTTGCGGAAATTTTCCACGCCCCTCTGTGTATCTGCGCAGCCCAGTCTATTCCTCTTCGTTTTTGGATGAATTTTTTTCTGACAGATTGGTCAGTTTTTGGGAAGCGATTGCCCATTTTTTGGCATTTTCCTGCGCCTGTTTTTTCTTTTCTTCTTTTTCAATCTGTTTTTCATTTTCCCCCATTCTCCGGAAAATATCGACTGCGAGGAACATGGTGGAGGCCATAACAAAAATCTGAAGAATAAACGCCATCGAATGTGAAATCCATTGCTGCTGATACAGACCATCAGGAAGATAGGCCGCAACATGGAAAATCATGGCATATAGCATCAGCCGCAGACGAAGCTTTTCATTTCGCACCGCCTGAAAGACCAATATAGACAACCCAATCTGTGTCACAAAAAAAACAGCGCCAGCCAAGGCGTCTAAAACCAGGCCGCCGGTTGTCAGTTTCTGCAGTGACGCAATCAGACTGGCACTCCCCTCCACTTTATCCAGAGTTCCCTGATTTAGTAACGCCGCCTGCATATAATACTGCAAATCAGTCCAGCCAATTACCAGTATGCACTCAATCGCAGCGTGTCCGATTCCGTATGAAACGGCAGTATCTCTGCCGGGATATTTTTTCATAAAAAAACGAAAGGCAATGTATCTGCCCAACTGTTGGGTAATCGCCGCAATGATTCCAAGATATAAACATAATAAAACCGGGTTGGAATTCAAGTATTTTGAAACAGGCGTATTGATTCCAAGAATCAGGGTATTCGGCATCATACAGATCAGCCGGGACAGCAAATAAATGCCGGCGCCAATCAATGCCGGCATCATATTTTTATGGGTGCGCAATCTCCATGCCAGCAAAACAACCATAGGGATCACAAAACTAATCACCGCTATTTCCATCAGATAATTCATCACCGATATTGAAACCATATCATTCTCCATTTCGAAAAGATCATCATAATCTCCATTCCGGAGCGTTTCACACTAATAATCTTATAAAGAATAGCATATATTAAAAATACTTTCAAGCTTTCATTCGCCAATCCGTATCTGCTGGGACAACTAATGGAAAATCAGGCCCATGTGATTTATTTTTGAAACAAGAGCTTTTCGCTTTGATATATTTTTGCAATACCAAAAACCCCAAGCAATACATAGATCAGGTTACTTAACACGGAAACACAAATATGCAGCGGAACCGCCTGGCATTTGAGGATAGCAATCAGGTTTTGCACACTGTTGCAGCATGGTATGCAATAGTAATACCATGCCGACTTTATTCTCGTCTAAGCTTATTTATGATAGGGCTCTCCGTTCATAATCCGGTAACCGCGGTAGATCTGCTCTAATAATATCACACGCATCAGCTGATGCGGAAAGGTCAATTTGGAAAAACTGATCCGTTCATCTGCACTATGTAATATCTCCTGCGACAATCCAATCGATCCGCCGATCACAAAAATAATATGGCTCTCCCCACGTAACCCCAATGCATGTATTTTTTCAGAAAACTGCTCCGATGTATACTGTTTTCCCTCAACTGCAAGCGCGGCGACATAGACTCCGTCCCGCATATATTTTTTCAGGCGTGCCGCTTCTTTTTCTTTAATTAGTTCCTGCTGGCGGATGCTGGCGTGGTCTGGTGTTTTTTCATCGGCAACTTCTATAATTTCCAGTTTGCAATATCTTCCCAGCCTCTTACTGTACTCCCGGATGGCATCCGCAAAATACTTTTCTTTTATCTTTCCTACTGCTAATACTGTAATTTTCAATATTGTCTCCATTCTTTATCATGCACGGAAAACAGCCCGCAGCAAAAAGGATACAAAATGATCCCATAGCGTCAAGGACACTTTATGATTTCCATGCATAACGATCTTCCAATGCCAGACTAACGCAGAGCGCATGGTTAATCCGGTCCAGTATCTCATCGTCCAGATGGCAGACTTTTTCTCGCAGTCTGGACTTATCAATCGTTCGGATTTGCTCCAGTAAAATTACGGAATCCTTAAAAATATCGTATCGGCTGACCTCCAGAGCTATATGCGTCGGAAGCTTTGCCTTATTCATTTTTGATGTAATGGCAGCACAGATCACTGTCGGACTGTGCCGGTTTCCCATATCATTCTGTATAATTAACACAGGACGCACGCCACCCTGTTCTGAACCAACTACCGGTCTTAAATCTGCAAAGAAAATATCTCCACGTCTGATTATCACAACGTTCACACTCCAATCTTTCAAATTGTCACATAGGTATGTAAGCTATGCTTTTTCTTTTCTGTTCCTTTCCTATCTTTTCCATATTTTGAAAGAAGTATTCGTAAACGTTAGAAATTTTTAATCAATATGATAATAATCCTTTGTTCCAATTACCTTTCCATGGCGGTAATATACTCTCGGCACACGTTTCCCGACATCACAGATCAATTCATAATTGAAGGAATAAGACATTGCCGCAATTTCTTCTATTGTGATTGCTTCTTTGCCATCTCTTCCAAAAAGGGTGACCACATCCCCCTCTCTGACATTTTCAATCTGCGTCACATCTACCATAAACTGATCCATACAGACTCTTCCCAAAATGGAAGCCTTTTGCCCATGAATCAATACATAGCCACGGTTTGACAGGCAGCGCGGATAACCATCTGCATATCCTACCGGAATCGTTGCAACTATCGTCTTTTTCCTGGTCGTATACGTGCCGCCGTAACCAATTTCCACTCCGGCAGGCAGCTCTTTAACAAAAGAAACATATGCTTTCCATTCCATTGCCGGCTTCAGAAAAAGGCGCTCTTTTTTTACCTCTTCAGACGGATATAGACCATACGCACAAATACCATCCCGAACCATATCTAAATTTGCTTCCGGCATTTCTATAATTCCCGCACTGTTGGAAATATGCTTTAACGGCAGGCAAATTCCTCTTTTTTCGATCTGCTCTGTAAATCTGCAAAAACGTTCCAGCTGTTCCTTTGAAGAAGTTTTATCAGCTTCATCCATTCTGGCGAAATGGGAAAAACAGCCTGTAATCCGGATGCCGGGCAATGCAGCGATTTTCTGGATATCATCCAGGCTCTGTGTGGTTGTTGCAAAGCCAAGCCGGCTCATGCCAGTGTCCAGCTTAATGTGAATTTTTGCTATTTTCCCGGCACGCACAGCCGCGTTTGAAATTTTTTTTGCCATATCAAGCTGAAAAACTGTTGTTTCTATATCATATTCCAGCATTGCCGGGTATTGTTTTTCTGTCGTAAATCCCAAAATCAGAATCGGTTTTTTTATTCCGCATTTTCGCAGTTCAATCCCTTCCTCCAGAATCGCTACACCGTAAGCATCTACCAATTCATCAATTTCACTTGCAACCTCTGCAGCGCCATGTCCATAAGCATCCGCTTTGACAATCGCCATAAACTTTGTCCCTTCCTGTAAAAGCTTTTTTGCATTGGCTACATTTTCATAGATCGCATCCAGATTAATATTTGCCTGCACCCTGTAGTATTCCCGCATTGTTTTTCTATCCTTTCTACGTAAAATTATCTGCATTTCGCCAACCTGACTGTATTCTTTTTCAGGGAAGCACTGCAGCAAGCATCGCAAGGATATCCGTGGCAAGCATCGAAGAAGCGCTCTTACTTTTAACATATTCTTCTGCTGTCAATCCGTGCAGATACACTGCGAGCGCCGCTGCCTGAAACGGCGGCATTCCCTGTGCCAAAAGCCCTCCGATCATACCGCTCAGCACATCTCCTGAACCACCCTTTGCCAGCGCACTGTTTCCAGAAGTATTCAAATAAATCTGTTTTCCGTCTGATACAAGAGTTTTTGCATCTTTCAGCACGATAACAGCCCCTGCCTTTTTTTCTGTACCGCTCTTTAACACATATTCCCCCAAATGCTCCTTTATATGCGAAACAGGACACTGCTGCAGCCTGCTCATTTCTTTGAGATGCGGCGTAATCAAAAAATTAGGTGGAAGAAGAATTCTTCTGTCTGAATCAAACCATTTCTCGCGCTGTGCCAGCATATTCAAGGCATCCGCATCTAACAGCACCGGTTTATCTGTCACCTGCAGCATCGCATCCAAAATTTCCTGCGAGCCATTTCCGACATGAATCCCCGGGCCAGCCACAACGGCAGATGCCCATGCTATCTCTGCCAGCAGCCGTTTTATACCTGAGCCGCCCTTTTCTTCTTCAAAAAGCAAACTGCCATCGTCTGCTGTCCGGTAAAAGGCAAAAAGCGCCTCTGGAAGCTGGGTTTGCAGCATATTGCGGTTGTTTTCGTGAGAGATCACTTTGACCAGACCACTTCCCATCAGATATGCTGCCTTTGCCGCAAACAGCGCAGCGCCGCTCATCTGTTCAGACCCTGCAATAATCAGGGTTTTACCATAACTCCCCTTGTGGCTTCTCTTTTTTCGTTTTGGAAAAAGCAGCGAAACGTCCTCTCTGCCATACGTAAAACAACGCGGCTTTACCATTTGTATCGCTTTTTTCGGAAAACCAATGTCCTCTGTAAAAACAGTTCCTGCATACTCTGCTCCCGGAAATAAAACAAGGCCAAGTTTATTTACACCAAAGGTCACCGTAATGTCAGCCTGAACAGCAGTACCCCAAATCTGTCCTGTCGATGCGTCTACCCCTGACGGAATATCCACGGAAAACACGACTGCTTCCGATGCATTGATTTCTTCAATCCAACGCAGGTGCCGCCCGGTAATCTCCCTGGACAGCCCAATTCCAAATATTCCATCTATAATTCCTTCAAACTGCTTTAAGCTGGCAGGTTCTTCACTTTCGCAGCAGACAGAAAGGTCAAGCTTTCTGGCGATTGCAAGCTGTGCTTTGCATTCCGCAGTCGCTTTTTCTTCCGTTCCCAGGAAAAAAATCGTCACCAGGTCCCCTCCCTCTGCCAGTATCCTCCCAGCCGCAACGGCGTCTCCTCCGTTATTGCCGCTCCCTGCAACAACAGCAATCCTTCTGCCTTTACCGGGCAGCTGTCTTTTTACACATTCCACAACCCGCAGAGATGCCCGTTCCATCAAAACAAAAGATGGAATTCCTATCTCTTCAATAGAAATCCCGTCAATTTGCTTTGCCTCTTTTGCATTTACAATATATTGCATCTTTTCGCCTCCATGTTACGACCGCAGAAAGCGGCTAATCTCCCAGACAGACTGCCTGTGCAACGGCAAGCTCGCTGGTATCTGTCAGCGTAATTAAAATCCGGGAAATTCCAAGTTCTTCCGCCATACGCTGTGCATTTTCTGCCAATTTAACATATGGTTTCCCGCTTTCTGCACGCAAAATCGCAATTTCCCGCGGGTGCAGTCCCCTAAAACCAGTGCCGAATGCCTTTGCCACAGCTTCTTTTCCGGCAAAATTTACAGCGGCCCGTTCAATCCTTAACTGAAACAATTCCTGCTCCTCTGCGGAAAAATATTTTTGTACAAAATGTTTATTTTGACAGGCACTTACCACACGGGATACCTCAACGGCATCTATGCCGATTCCAACTATCGTTTCCATTTGTTATTATGATAAACTAACACTTTGCAGGCAATGACCGGCCGGCATACTGCACAGTTTACTCTTCCTCTCCCTTCCAGACATCATATTCTTTGTCAAACAGCTCCAGCAGCTGCGCGCCTAACAGGTCATACATAAATTTATATGTTTCCGTGCTGTAAATTTCCATATCCTGTTTTGCCAGCACATGCTCTGTCAGCTCTTCCCGTGCCTGTTTAATCCACGCAGCCTCTTCGCGGAGTTTTCGTGTATTGTCCACAAGAGTCTGATAGCAAATCCGCATGCTTTCCATCAATAATTCCTGATTTGCCTCTTTGATTTCAGAAGGGAGCAGATCCTGAAGCCGCTCTGCCTCTTGGATTTTATCCTTCAATTCTTCCATCAGTTTTTGGTTTTGATCCTGTTTCATACTGCGGATGGGACTGTCTGGCTCCTGGCCGTCTGTCATATTATTTAGAATATTTTCCATTAATACCTTTCGTGCTTTTTCGTAATCTTTCAAATTCTGGTTTGTCTGTCCCTGCTGTTTTACCAGCTTATTTAATTTGTTTTCCAGACGAATCAATTCCTTTGTCTTTTTGTGATCAGGAAAAAGCTGATGCCACCTGGGATCCAGCGTCAGCAGCGGCACGCGCTTCTGTGAAACAGCGTCCCAGTAGCGCCCCTCCAGCTCGACCGAATCATTTGTTTTCTTTTTCTGAAACATTACTCTCCCTCCAACATAAACCGCTTTTTTTACAGGCGCTGCGTTACAGCGCAATTCCATTCTCCTGCAGAAGCGTTCTGGCGCTTTCGACCGAATCTATGCCTGTTTTGTTTTTTATTGGCGCAAATTCCCTGTTTCTTTCTACTTCAAAAGGAAGGCAGCTATTTAACAGCTTGATCAGATCAAGAATCAGCGTTTCATATTTATAGCCGTTTGGCTTATCCGGCTTTACCAGATCCCCCTGTTCGTTCAGATAAGGGATTTTCTTTTCCACAACATGAAGCGGAAGCTCCTTTCCCATGATCTGTTCCAGGCAGTGAATGTTAAAAAGATAATTCAGGATTACGCCGAATTGGTACGCCGGCTCCCCGGACTCTGTTTTTGTATCACGCAATGTATCTGTCAATTCATAATATTCAATAATTGACGGATGTCCGTCCTCCAGACACATTACGCCAACTTTTTCATCCGGATGGCTTTTGCGCACTACCTTTGCGCCAACATCGCAGCCTTTTTCAATGGTTGCACCAACAAAGCACGGATCTGCCACTCTCTGCAAAACATTGTCTACAGCAAACACATTCAGGTAAGAAATCCCTTCCTGATGCACCAGATCCAGAAGCCCCGCATTTTTCATAGAAGAAAACCAGCCGCCGTTTCCGTTTGGGGAAGTTGCAAGCTTTCCCTTTCCCTCCAGATAAATTTTCCCATTGTAATCCGAAGCCGGAGTCATTTCCTGTCGAAAAAAATGAACGTATTTTTTCTCGTATCCAAAAAACTGATGTTCCTCAAAAAAACGGGTTGTTGCCTGATGGTTTTTATCGCTTGTCATTACAAAAAGATGAATCCATGTTTTTGCCTGATTTACCACTTCAAAAAGATTTTCGATAATCCGCTGAAAAATATATACCGGCTTTGTCAGTCCGATATCATACATTCCTTTTGGGCTGACTCTTATACACAACTA
>JAJQGL010000105.1 GCA_021200535.1 Clostridiaceae bacterium
GAAGAGCTATTCTGTTATTTCGTCTGCTATCATAGCATATATCCAATAGGATTCAAGGGGTTTCCAAAAACTTATCAAACTTAACAAATTAAATTTATCAAATTAACGTTACCAAATCAAAAATATCAATTCAAAAATAATATATAAAAATTTAAATTAATCAAGAAGACCTTTCATAATATCTACAATAACTTTTTTTTCCTCAACAAGGATCTGTTTTACGCAGTCTGGTATCACCGGCAAAAGCACTTCTTTTCCGTCATGTTCTACCACATATACAAGATTTGCCCCCGTTTCCAATACATCCCGCAACACGCCAAAGCTTGTGCCATCCTCGGTAAAAACCTCCGCTCCGATAATATCTGCCAGATAATATTCATCCTCATCCAGCGGCAAAGCATCCTCTCTGTCCACCAAAAGATCCATTCCTTTATATTTTTCAATGTCATTGATATTATCAATCCCCTGAAACTTCACAAGTACCATATTCTTCTGAAAACGAACCTTTGAAACTTCCAGCTTTATTTTTTCTTTTCCCGTGTCTAAATAAACCTTCTTAAGCCATTCAAAACGTTTTGGATCATCTGTTGTCGGGAATACTTTAATCTCTCCATGAATCCCATGGGTATTAGCAAACACTCCTACTCGAAAAAAATTCTCCATATCCATATCCTCATAAATTGATATAGCAAAACGCCCATACCAAAACGGTACAGGCGAATAAAAAAGCAAATCAATGTCCAATTTCTACAACTACTTTTTTGTCTGTCTTTGACGCAGCAGCTTTTACCATTGCACGGATTGCTTTTGCAATACGCCCCTGCTTTCCGATAACTTTTCCCATATCTTCAGGAGCTACTGTCAGCTCCAAAATAATTTCATTGTCTTTTTCAGTCTCTGTAACAATGACCTCTTCCGGGTGGTCAACAAGTGACTGGGCAAGAACTTCAACTAATTCTTTCATTACCTGAAACCTCCCTCGCACATATCATCCGGTCTCAAGCCCCTCTGTTTTCACAGAAAGACCTGATCCAAACAATATAATTATTTTGTAATACCTGCCTCTTTTAACAGCTTACCAACTGTCTCTGTCGGCTTTGCACCATTTGCCAGCCATTTCTTAGCTGCTTCCTCGTCAAACTTGAATACACTCGGATCCTGATTTGGGTCGTATGTGCCGATTTCTTCAATAAATCTGCCGTCTCTTGGTGCTCTGGCATCCGCTACAACTACTCTGTAGAACGGTTTCTTTTTCTTACCCATTCTTCTTAAACGAATCTTTACTGCCATCTTCTTTTCACCTCCTTCGTCTCTGCTGAAATATTTATGTTACTATTCAAGGATCCACCTGCATGCGCACTCACGGCGCATGTTCCGTGCTCCAGTTCTGCTGTCTGCGCAGCAAAAAATAGTAACGTATTTATGCAAATTCTGTATTTCCAGGGCTTGTCTTTTTCCGGCATCACATAAGTTATTCCCTGCACCTGCCCAAAGAACTTCCCCTTCACAGAACCTGATAACAATGCTATCAAATGCCAAATGGCATCTTTGGAAACCCAAAACCTTTTCTTTTCTTTCCTTTGCCGCCCATCATACCTGACATCTGTTTCATCATCTTTTTGGACTGCTCATATTGTTTCATCAGTTTATTTACCTCTGAAATATCGACACCGGCACCTTTGGCAATCCGCCGTTTTCTGGAAGGATTAATCACAGAAGGATTTCCTCTTTCCTCTGGTGTCATCGAATAAATCACCGCTTCAATATTCTTAAAGATGCTATCATCAATCTCTATATCCGAAGGCAGCCCCATGCCCGGAAGCATTCCCAGGATACTCTGAATCCCGCCCATCTTTTTCATCTGTGCCATCTGATCCAGGAAATCGTTAAAATCAAACTCAGCCTTGCGGAATTTCTTCTCCATCTCCCTTGCCTTGTCTTCATCAATTTCCGCTTCTGCCTTTTCGATCAGCGTAAGAACATCGCCCATTCCTAAAATTCTGGAAGCCATGCGATCCGGATGAAACTGTTCGAGATCCGAAAGCTTTTCGCCCATACCAACATATAAGATCGGACAGCCGGTCACTGCCTTAATCGAAAGCGCCGCACCGCCACGTGTATCACCGTCCAGCTTGGTCAGTATCACACCATCTATTCCTATTTTTTCCTGAAAGCTGGCTGCTACATTGACTGCATCCTGACCCGTCATGGAATCCACGACCAAAATACTCTGGTCCACCTCAACGTTTGAACGGATTTCCTGCAGCTCTTCCATCATTTCTTCATCTACATGAAGCCGCCCCGCCGTATCTAAAATAACGACATTGTGTTTATTTTTCGCCGCATGCTCTAAGGCTGCCTTTGCAATGTCAACCGGTTTGCAGCTGGTTCCCATCGAAAAGACTTCAACCCCCTGCTTCTCCCCATTGATCTGAAGCTGTTCAATCGCAGCCGGGCGGTAAACATCACAGGCTGCCAATAAGGGAACACGGCCTTTCTGTTTTAGCTTGCCGGCAATCTTGGCTGTCGTTGTCGTTTTACCGGCACCCTGCAGGCCGCACATCAAAATCACTGTGATTTCGCCGGCCGGTTTTAATGCAAGCTCTGTGGTTTCACTTCCCATCAAATGAACAAGCTCTTCATTAACCAGCTTGATCACCATCTGCCCCGGCGTCAGGCTGTTCAGGACATCCTGCCCAACTGCACGCTCCTGAACTGTCTTCACAAAGTTTTTAACCACTTTAAAATTAACATCTGCCTCAAGAAGAGCCATCTTTACTTCTTTCAGGGCAAGCTTTACATCTTCTTCTGTAAGACGTCCCTTGCTGCGAAGATTTTTAAATACATTTTGTAATTTTTCTGTTAAGCTGTCGAATGCCATAAAAATCTCCCTTCCTTGAAAAAACTCTTTGAAGCTCTATTTGCGCTCAACAAGTCATAGTATAACGAATCAGAAAAGCATTGTCAAGCTTTTTTCTTGACAAATAAATTAAATAACGAACAGACCTGCTATTGCACTTAACATTTTACTCCTTTACAATATGTTGGTCACTCAGTCTGGAACAGGAGAATGTTTTTTCCAGTTCCAAGATGTTTTTGCTTCGGTCTCTCATCTTCCTTGCCGGTATGCCGGTATATATTGACCACGGCATAATGTTTTTTGTACAAAGACTCATGGAACCAATCGCTGCCCCCTCACCAATTAAAACTCCCGGAAGCACCATAGAGCCAGCCCCAATAATTGCATGCTTTTCAATTATCACCTTCTTTTCAACTGCGCCTGGCTTGTATTCCATGGGAACCATCGGGTTCGTCATTGATTCTCCGCTATAATCATCCGATGCCGCATAAACTGTGCCCTTGGATGACAATGCGGAATAATCTCCCATTTCGATACCCGCATTACCACCATATAAGCCACAAAAATGCGATATATGGATGTAGTTCCCTAATTTTACTACTCCACTGATAATCGTATAATCGTCAATCCTGACATCATGCCCTATCACCAGCTTCTCTGGATTATAGAGAATAGCATGCCTGCCAATATACACGTTTTTTCCATACTGCTTAATGCCGAGGCTTCTTAGTTCCTCTTCCGAGTAAAAAGTATTCATCGTCGTATCAACCTTTCTCATTGTTTATTATCATTTCTTACTTATTGGACAGCAGATAAATGTGCTAACCAAATAGTAAAGCATGATTCAGCCAATGACAGCAAACAATGTGGCATTTCGTACGACCGATATTTATCCAGCAGCACTCTGTTTTAGAAATACCTTCCAGAATGTGCTTACGCTTAAGAAAATTAGGGCGTATTACCCCCCCAAACCACACTCAAACACGAAACATTTCTTTGTGTAGCCGGAAGCCAAAAATGCTTTTTGTGACCTCATATTGCTTTCTTTCACTTCTCCTATAAGTAATTTGACTTGCGGAAAATCAATCGGAATCACCCGCTTAATTTCCTGGAGCATCTGTGACGCATAACCTTTTCCACGAAACTCCTTCGCAACGCTATACCCAATCATGGCTTTCTCTCCATCCACAGCAACCCGAATCTGTCCTACAGGCTGTCCGTTTACCTCAGCAATATACTGCTTCCTATGTTTGTCATTCATAATTGCAGTAAACCATTTTATATGATCTGCGTATTGGATATAATCTGTAGAAAAAGAATTCTCACGAACCTTAGGGTCATTTGCCCAATCAAATAACAGTTGAATATCATTTTCATTTGCTACTCTCAAAATCATTTCAATCATTTGCATTCCCCCATCATCCCAAACCGGATCAGTTTGCCCCTTGTTGAACGAAGCACCATTTTGGGTGGACTATTCAACGCACAAGCCATATCAATTTTCTGTTGTATTGTGATCTTTAGCACTTTCCCTCTCTGTTATTTGCTATTTCCACAAGCGCATGTTGTTGTATAATTAGGATTAATTCTGCCGCACTGTGGACATTCCCATCCGTTCATACTATCAGATGTTTTGTTATCAGGTGTATCACTATTTGCCGATTCGTTTTTCTGTGTTGTTATCTTAATTAATCTAGTTTGAATATCTTCCAACGCATCCAAAATTTCATATAATGCTAAAAATATTACAAACGAAATTATAGTAGAAATTATTCCAACTAAGAAATACGTAATCATTGAGGCGGTATCAGTTCCGGATATATATGCACCATATATACTCCCCATCATGCCTAGAATAAGAATACAAATCGCAATGTACTTACAAAAATTTTTCATAGTTGACTTCCATATGTTTTTTAATATTTTATCATTATATAATACTTCATGCATTTTTTCAAACGAGAAAGACGCTGATTATAGTAAAAAATGTCGGTTATTACCGACACTCTGAAAATAAGATATAATATTCATGTTGCTCACCGATACCCGCAACAGGGAGGAGGTGTCAATATTGGAGTTTCTTATATCTTTTTTAGTTGCCGTTCTGGGTGGTGTAGCTTGCCACTATATCATCAAATGGTTAGACGGTAACGACAGGGGCAACAACTAGCCTAGTGGGTGCTTTGCCACTATAAAAGAAAAGAAGAATCCCTCGACTGTACGCCATCACAGTCGGGGGATTCGTTTCTTCGTCAATATTGGTTGACTTCTTATATCTTTTGCCTAGTGGCATTATAGCATATGTAAATTTGGTTTGCAATATTCTTTTTACTACTCATCTGGTCGGTTCCAGTGCGCCATATCATGTGATACTTGATGAAAATATTATCTTGAATTTATTGGTCTTTTCCTTTTATTTTAAATAGGAACGAATTGTTTTTTCCAGCTTTGTTTCATTCATATCTGATGTAATTTTAGTGTCAAGAATATGATATTTTCCTGAAGTTTCGATATACCTATATTCTGAAAAACAACTAAATGTTCGCCGATAGCTCCCCTTTTCAAATACAGAACTCCCATCCTCCTTGTTTACAACAAAAATTGCAGTATCGCCGATTTCATGTAGTCCAATATCATCGCCAGGAGCAGCAATCAATTCTTCCTTTTCCGAATCCGCATATAAATACCCTTCCATAACATAAACAGCAATCTTCCTATTAGCATTAACCTTCCCTTTTATAACCTCACTAACCGATACCGTTAACCTGCTCCACGGAAAGTCCGTATATTCATAATATGCAATTTCCGTAATTTCACCTTTAACAATTAGATCTGCCTTAGAAATATAATTCTCCATACAAGGTGCTTCTTCCGTGCAAAAAGTATCTGTATCGTATAAATCAAGTGATTTTGTGGAAACCACTTCTTTCCCATTTACTTCAATGGGAATTAAACCATCTTCCCATTCTTCTGATTCAGAGTTCTCCACTATAGGTTCTTCTGTCACAATTTCTTTTTCTGCTGTTCTGCTTTTATCTCTTCTTCTGTGTTATCTATTTTACTCTTTTTTAAAGCTATAATCCAAACAAGACATAAGCCCAAAAATATACATATTACTATATAATTTCTTTTTTTCATTTACTAATTTTCCTTTCTTTTTCATCTCCTACATCTTACTTATTTTTCATAATAATAAACCTATTATTCCGTGTCCAGCCAACCCTGAGTAATTATACTTTTATTTTTCTCTTTCCACTTTAATTTTATAGGAAGTCCATTGGAAATAAAAATCCCATCTTTCCCGGAAATTTCGTAATCTTCATTATAATAATATGGAAAGAAATGAATTTTTGAAAAAGATTGCACCGTGTTCTCTAATATGTCACACCTGTTCGGGATTTGATGATGGCGTAATATGTAGTTCGGCTAAAACATTATTAAAATATTTAGAAGGTATGGAGGTTACTTTAACAAAAATTCGGCAATTCGCATTGCTCCTTTTCCGTCAACGACTTTCTGCATTTTTCCTGATATTTTGCATCTCATCTCATAAGTCATTTTTTTTACGATCTCTGGTACATTCTGGGAAATATCAATTTCTCTTACATCTCCAATATATGGAATCAGGCCATCATCAGCAAACTGCCGTACATTATTTATTTGGTTATCCGCTAATGCAAAAGAAACTGTCGGTGTGCCACAGGCACATAACTCATAGAGTGTTGAGCCGCCCGCAGAAAAAACCAAATCAGCTGACTCAAAATAATCTTTTATGTTTGCTGCATTTCTTCTGATATCTATTTTTTTATTGCAGCCAAAATCATTAATTAACCCATCAAAATCTTTATAGTATATTCCACACACTACACAAATCTGCTTAATATCTATCCGTTCGAAAGAACACAACAGCCTCCGTATCGTATTCTCATTGTCCGAACCTCCGGAAACAATAAGCACATTTTCAATCTCCTTCTTTATCGTCTTTGGCGTACAAGACCTAAATTCTTTTCGAAGCGGCACATATTCGGTTCCCAAAAGCAGTTCTGCTGCAGTGTATCTCTCATGATAGTTGAATTTCTTCCAATAATTTGCATAACAAATCAAACCATGTACCGGATAAAAAAAAGAATTTAAATCATCCAGGTAAATGGTTTGAACAATAGCTGATATTTCTTTTAAATATTTCTCAGTGACATAATAGCTGTCAATTAAAAGGCATTTCGCATCCAATTTTTTTAAGGTTGCACACAAACCCGGCAGCTCACCTTCTAAGTCATTCCATGCAGAATCAAGAATGATATTGTGATAACTCTTTTCAGATAACAAGCTGGCAGCCTTACTGTCGGCTGTAATAAACGTCACATCATCTCCCAGCTCTCTAACGGCATCTGCAATCGCCAGACAACGCATAATATGCCCTGTCGCAATGATATCGTTCATATCAGCTCTTATATAAATCATTGATTTTCCTCCAAATCCATACGTCCCTTCACCGATTGAATAATCGAAACTCAGAACCGACACTATAGCTTATGGCGGCATCTTCTCCAGCGGCTGTGAATACTAATATTACTGCATGGATCTGACAAACTTTTTCAGAATAGACCTGCTGTTTTCATCCGATAAAAAAGAAAATTCCGGGTGCCACTGAACTGCCCAGACAAAATTTTTTTCCGGCATACAGACAGCTTCCACCAATCCATCCTCCGAGTATGCCATAGGAATAAGCTTATCCGATAAATTCTTAACCGCCTGATGGTGATAACTGTTAACAGAAATTTCCTGCTTTTGCAGCAGTGAAAACAAAGGAGATTCTCTGACGATCTGTACCCTGTGGCACGGCACGTCATAAGGCGGGCTCTGATGATGTTCTGTCCCGGACGGCCTCTGAGACGGCAAATCCTGATACAGCGAGCCTCCCAGCACAGCATTTATAAATTGAATTCCCCGGCATATTCCCAATACCGATTTGTTTTTCTGAACCGCCATAAAAAATAACTGCTTCTCCATTTCATCCCGCAAAGCGCAGCATTTACCACAACCCGGCAACGTCTGTTCCCCATATAACGCCGGAGAAACATCCTGTCCGCCAGTAAACAAAAATCCATCACAGGAATCTGCAAGCTGCTGTAATATCTTCGTGTCGCTAGTCATTGGAAGCATGACCGGAACACCTCCGGCCTGTATCAGCCCATCCATATAACCCGGCAGCATCCAGTAACTTTCTTTTTCTTCATCCATTAATGGGATGATACCAATCACAGGCTTTTTTCGATTCACGGACAAGCTTTGCTGTCTCTGGAAGCGTGCCACAAGACCAAGCTTTTCTTCATATTCCTTAAGCTGCCTGGAAGCGCGTTTTACTGCATCATAGACTCCTTGTCTGGAAATGCCTTCTTCCTCCGCAATCTCAGCATAATTATAGTCCTCCAGCACATTTGCCTCAAACATACGCCTCTGGCTTTCTTTGAGCAATGCACCATAAAAATCATAGAGAAGAGAGAGCTGAACTCTCTCTTCCAATTCGTTTTCCGCTGTTTTCTGTTCCATAATCCTCTCCTGGATGCAGACATCTTCTGTCCGCCTACCGTCTATCGCTCCGATTTAACCGGATTGATTTTAAAGGAAAAATCAGGGTCATTTATATTGACACTAATCTCCTTTCCCGAATCCGAAATAATTCTGGTAAAGTCATTCTGAATCTGACTGCACTTATAAACCTTACCCTTTGTAAAGTCCTCTTCATCAATATGGGACAATGCAAAGTTGATAAAACAATTTTCCGCAATCAGTGTACCTGTCGCCTTATTAAAACGAGACTTTCCCTCTTCCTTTCGGTTTTCGTCCGCCACAAATGCGTCCGCCAGCTCATGAATCAGGCTGTCCTTTGAAAATTCATCGCTCATCTGTATTCCTCCCAAAAATTGATTGCACAGACAGTTCCATTTCTGTCATTACACCGGATATGCTTTGTTTTCTTTATCCGCAGCAGCCGAATCTATTTTATCCTTCTGTGCCTCGCGGTATTTGAAAAATTCAAGCGCCACCTGTGGGAACAGTGCGTAAGAAAGGACATCCTCATCCTGCTGCTTATACTGTGCCATTTCCTTCTCAATATCGGCAAGCTGCGGTTTGATCAGATCTGCCGGACGGCAGGTAATCGGTTCCGTATCACCGATACATTTTTTCTGTACCTCTGGATTGAACGGTTTAACTGTCTGGCCAAACTCACCGGAAAGAAGCTTCTTTGACTCTTTTGTCACCATTTTATATCTCTCACCGGCTACCACATTCAAAACAGCCTGCGTTCCTACGATCTGGGAAGAAGGCGTTACAAGAGGAGGCTCGCCGAAGTCTTTACGCACCTTTGGAACTTCCTCCAGCACCTGCTCGTATTTATCCTCCTGTCCCATTTCCTTTAACTGGGATACCAGATTACTAAGCATACCGCCAGGAACCTGATAGCGCAGTGTCTGAATATTTACGCCGAGTACCTTTGTATTCATCAGGCCGCTCTGAAGCGCTTCTTCACGCATTGGACGGAAATAATCAGCGATCTCTGCCAGCTTCTCCTGATCCAGACCGGTGTCATACTCGGTTCCCTTAAACGCCTCAACCATAACCTCCGTTGCCGGCTGGCTGGTTCCCATTGAGAATGGGGACATTGCCGTATCAATGATGTCGCATCCGGCTTCTACTGCTTTCATATAAGTCATGGAAGCAACACCGGAAGTATAATGTGTATGAAGGTCAATCGGAATATGAACTGCTTCCTTTAATGCCGTCACCAGTTCCGTCGCCTTAACCGGAACCAGCAAGCCAGCCATATCCTTAATGCAGAGAGACTTTGCGCCCATATCCTCAATTCTCTTCGCCATGTCTTTCCAATAATCCAGAGTATAGGAATCTCCCAATGTATAGGAGAGTGCAACCTGTGCATGCCCATTCTCTTTATTTGCCGCTTTAACCGCCGTCTCCAGATTCCTAAGATCATTCAGACAGTCAAAAATACGGATAATATCAATACCATTTGCCAGGGACTTCTGTACAAAATATTCTACCACGTCATCTGCATAATGGTTGTAGCCCAGAATATTCTGTCCGCGAAACAGCATCTGAAGCTTTGTATTCTTAAAGCCCGCTCTTAATTTGCGAAGCCTTTCCCACGGATCCTCTTTCAGAAAGCGGAGGGAAGCGTCAAATGTAGCGCCGCCCCAGCACTCTACTGCATGATAACCCACCTGATCCATTTTATCAATAATCGGAAGCATCTGCTCTGTTGTCATACGGGTCGCAATCAGAGACTGATGCGCGTCACGGAGAATTGTCTCCGTAATTTTCAAAGGTTTCTTTTCTGCCATGTTTTACCTCTTTTCTGCCGCCCTTTAACGGCATCTGAATTGCCTGCTGAAGGATATTTTCAATCCGCCCAGCTCCTTACCTGATTCGGTGAAATTATTTTTCTATACTCCAAAGATTGCCATAAATACGCCGGCGGCAACTGCAGTTCCGATTACACCGGCAACGTTTGGCCCCATCGCATGCATCAGCAGGAAATTGCTTGGGTCTGCCTCCGTACCAACCTTCTGGGACACACGCGCCGCCATTGGCACAGCGGATACCCCTGCTGAGCCGATCAGCGGATTTACCTTTCCTCCTGTCGCCTTGCACATCAGCTTTCCAAAAAGAACACCCACTGTCGTACCGACAGCAAAGGCTACTAAACCAAGTACAACAATCTTAATGGTTGTCAGTTTCAGAAAAGCTTCCGCACTGGTTGTCGCTCCCACTGAAGTTCCAAGAAGAATAACAACGATGTACATCAACGTATTTGCTGCCGTATCTGCAAGCTGTTTTACAACACCAGACTCCTTAAACAGATTACCAAGCATCAGCATACCGATTAACGGCGCTGTTGTCGGCAGCAGCAGACATACCACAATCGTTACAATAATCGGAAACAAAATCTTTTCCAGCTTTGACACCGGACGAAGCTGTTCCATCTTAATCGCACGCTCTTTTTTAGTCGTAAAAAGCCTCATAATCGGTGGCTGAATAATCGGCACAAGTGACATATAAGAATACGCCGCTACTGCAATCGGCCCCATATATTCTGTCTGTTGAAGCTTACCACACAGGAAAATCGAGGTCGGCCCATCTGCTCCGCCGATAATCGAAATCGCTGCAGCTGCCTTGTCATTAAAGCCCAAAAGAATTGCAACCAGATATGCAGTAAAAATTCCAAACTGTGCTGCGGCTCCTAACAGGAAGCTCGCAGGATTGGCAATCAGCGGACCAAAATCCGTCATTGCCCCAACCCCTAAAAAGATCAGTGACGGCAATATACTCCATTCATCCAACTGATAGAAATAATACAATAAACCGCCATTTGCAGAATCCGTAGGCTCTGCCATAATATCCGGATAAATGTTTACCAGAATCATACCAAATGCTATCGGAATCAGCAGCAATGGCTCATAACCCTTTTTAATCGCCAGATAGAGAAAGATACAGCCGACCAGAATCATCAGATAGTTGCCAAGCGTAAGATTGGCAAATGCTGTCTGCGCTGCCAGATTCTCTAACGTCGTAATAACGTAATCCAAAGTCAGTCCCTCCTAATTAGTTTAATGTTGCCAATATTGCTCCTGCATCTACAGAATCCCCTGCTGCTGCATCAATGCTGGCAACGGTTCCATCCTCTGGTGCAACAACCTCATTCTCCATTTTCATCGCTTCCAGAATCAGCAGCACATCACCTTTTTTTACAGTCTGCCCAACGCTTGCCTTTACAGATAAAATTTTACCCTGCATTGGTGAATTTACCTTAATTGCGCCAGCTCCTGAAGCTGTCTTTGGCGCTGCCGCCTTCGGTGCTGCTGCTTTCGGCGCTGCCGGTGCAGATGCCGCTGCTGTTCCCTCCTCTACTGTAACATCATATACAGTACCATTCACGGTAATTGTGTAGTTTTTCATGTTTTTTTCCTCCAATTCTTTTCTGTTCAGGGAGATACTTGCCTGGCCCAAATCACTCCAAACGCATTCCCTGTATGCTTATTTTTCTATTCTGTTAAGACCGGCGGATAATAGAACGAACCACCAGACCATCTGCGCATTCCGTTTCCTGCGCCGCCGCAATCGCCGCTGTGATTACCGCAACCAGTTCCAGATCATCCGTAACATCCTCTGCCTCCTGCAGGGCTGTCTGCTGCGTCTCCGCCGCAGGAGCCTCTCCCTGCTCCATTTTCTTTTGCGGGTTAATATACTTCAGACAATAAATAATAACTGCAATGAAGATCAGTGCACAAAATACGATTGCCATTGACATCAGCGTGTTTAATCCGGCACGCCCCATAATCTGCCCCGCTGACTGATACTCTTCAATCTTCCAGTTTGTCTGGTTTCCATCCTCGTCATAGTTTGCCGTGACAACAAGCTTGCCTGCTTTTTCAGTTGTAACAGTCACTG
Source organism: Clostridiaceae bacterium (assembly GCA_021200535.1). GTDB lineage: Bacteria > Bacillota > Clostridia > Lachnospirales > Lachnospiraceae > Butyribacter. The sequence goes on from JAJQGL010000105.1 coordinate 12,329, forward strand.
ACACAGATGCAGAGTTGGATGCAAGGCTGTAATCCGTATCAACAATCTTTTTGAATGCACCATACTTTTTCTGCATCTTCACATAATCCTTGCTTTCGCTGATCGCTTCCCTGATCGCCGCATAATCATCGCCATACTGATCAATCAGATCCGCAATCGCCTGAGCCGGCGCAATCATGCTCTCCTTGAGCTGCATCACCGTATCTTCATCATAGCCGTATACTGACAGGGTGCTTACAAGCTCTTCGTCTGTCATGTCGCCATAGGTTTCCGCAATCGTTTCATAATCGGTCTGGGAAATGGCTGTCTCAAGCTCGTCCTCTGTCATATCGCCAAACGCATCTACCAAAGCTGCGTAATCACAGGAAAACCATTCTTTTGCAGATGTCTTTGTAAGCTTTGTCAATGTTTTCTTGTCCAAATTCGGGTTTTCCCTTGTCAGGCTGCAGCCGGCCACCATCAACATACAGGAAACCATACAAATAAGTAATAAAAATCTTTTTTTCATATGCCTCTCCTCACTTAGATCGTTCCATGCTTTTTGCCGATCGGAAATTCACTTTTGGAATACAGCATCTCAAATGCATATAACAGCTGTTTTCTTGCGCTTTCCGGTTCAATTATGGAATCCACATAGCCTCTTGCTGCCGCTGCTTCTGTGCCGGACTTCTTTGCAAACTCTGCCGCTGCCTCTTTTCTGTCTGCATCGCTTCCGCCGTCATACATCACCTTTGCCGCTACCTCTGCATCCATCATGCCGATTTTGGCTTCCGGCAGCGCAAACACCATATCGGCGCCGATGTGTTTTGAATTCATTGAAACATATGCACTTCCATATGCATTGCCGACAATCAGATTTACCTTTGCAACGTCTGCCTCCGCAAATGTGGATGTCAGCTTAGCCGCTGCACTAGCAATCGTCTTTTCTTCTTCCACTGTTGCCGCATAGCCCTCTACATTTGTTAAAGTCAGAACCGGAATCTGGAACGCATCGCATTTCTTTACAAATGCGGCTGCTTTCTCACAGCCCGCTGTCGTAAGGCGCGCATCAAACTGTTCCGTTGCCTTTCCGTTTTCATCAAAAATTGCCGTGCGGTTTGCAACAGCGCCTACCGTCATGCCGTCAAGGCAGATAAATCCAGTAACCATTTCCTTTGCATAACCGGCTTTTAACTCCAGGAAGAACTGATTATCACTGAGATCTTCCAGCGCCCTGGCCGGATCGGCAGCCTCTGCCGCAAAATCAGGAACTGTACGGTTCAGGTCATCCATCGCTTCTTCTGTAAAAGCGGCATCATTATTATTTTCCGGAAGAACGGAAACCAGCTCTCGGATAGCTGCCAAAAGCTCCGCTTCCCCCTCGACAACAAAATCTACGTTTGAAGCCGTTTTCTGAAATGCTGCAGAAGCTGTGTCCAGCTTTTCTGTATAATTTTCCTCCAGCGTATTCGGCGAATTAACAAAAAGCTTTCCGCTCTTCTCTTCCAGGAAAGTAAAATCACTCATCGCGGCAAGAACAGCTACCCCGCCGCCACAATTTCCAAATACTGCACTGATCTGCGGAATCACACCGGATGCCTTAACCTTTTCCCGGTAAATTGCACCAAATCCTGCAAGTGCGTCTGTCGATTCCTGCAGGCGCATCCCTGCACAGTCAAGCAGACCGATTACGGGTTGTCCTGTTTTCATTGCAAGCTCATAGATATGCGCAATCTTTTTTGCATGCATTTCCCCCACAGTGCCATTTAAAGCATCTGCATCCTGGCTATAAATATAGACAGGCGTATTCTGAATCAGTCCATACCCGGTAACCACACCATCCGCCGGAACCGATTTTTCCTGCATGTTGAAATCCGTACTTCTCTTTGTGACCGCAGCACCAATTTCAACAAAACTGTTCTCGTCAACCAGAGCCGCAATGCGTTCTTTTGCTGACAAAGCATTTGTGTTACTCATGTTAAGCCCTCCAATATAATAGTATTCATTTGGCAAAAGCCAATTTATAAAACAAATTTACACCGATTATAATTTTAGCTCTTTTAGCAAAAAATAGCAACACTTTTGTTTGCGTTTTTACACGCTTTTTACAGGATTTTGATGTACCGCTCCCGGCACTGGGAGCATCCGGTCTGCAGTGTGCCGGTACGGAAAGCATCCGGTCTGCAGCACGAACGCATTGAATATTTTTCCTGCCCAGTGCATATTTTTAATCAGTATCTGCTTTTCAAACAGCAGTCGTAATGCTCCCATAGCGGGCTTTTCAAAATCAGATGCGCATATTTGTGCAGAAATGGAGCGGTCTATGCAAAAAATAATCAGCTTTCTGCTATTGATCCTTTGTCTGAGCCTTCTGATCCCTTCCATGGCAAAAAACAACGCCGGGATCCTGTCAAATTATCCTCCATTTTGCGAGGCCGCTGCAGAGACAGTGCCGGAAGTAAAGGAATACACAGGCACGGATTTTTCTATTTCCAGCGGGGAAAAAGAGCCCTCCGGCCTGTATGCAAAAGCATATTGCCTGATGGACGCAGACAGCGGAAGAACGCTTCTTGGGAGCAATGAGGATGAACAGCTTCCCATGGCGAGCACCACAAAGATAATGACCTGCATCATTGCCCTGGAAAACGGCGACCTAAACAGCGAGGTAACCGTTTCATCCTATGCCGCCTCCATGCCGGATGTACAGCTAAACATGCAGTCTGGCGACACCTTTGTCCTGCGTGATCTTTTGTACTCTCTGATGCTTGAATCCCACAATGACACTGCCGTTGCGATTGCGGAACACATTGGCGGCTCTGTAGAAGGATTTGCCGAACTGATGAACAATAAAGCTGCCGAAATCGGCTGTGAAAACACCCATTTTGTCACGCCAAACGGACTGGACGCAGCCGAACACTACACAACCGCAAAAGAGCTTTGCCTGATTGCCAGCTATGCCATTCAAAATAAAAAATTCTGCAAAATCATTGCCACCGCCTCCCACCAGTTTACAAACTGCAAAGGAAACAGAAGCTATTCCGTGCAAAACCATGATGCATTTCTGACCAGCTACAACGGTGCAATCGGCATAAAAACCGGATTTACAAACAAGGCCGGCTATTGCTTCTGCGGTGCTGCAAAACGGGACGGCAAAACGCTGGTCACCAGCGTCCTTGCCTGCGGCTGGCCGCCCAATAAGGGCTATAAATGGGTTGATACAAAAAAACTGATGGATTATGGATTTTCCAACTTTGAAACAGTCACGCTCAAAGCGCAGAAGCTTCCCGCTTCTCTCCCGGTAACCGGAGGCACAAAAAGCTCTGTTTCTATTAAAAAGGAGTCCGGCCAGAGCATACAGCTGCTGCTCTCAGCCACAGATAAAATAACTGTCCGGGAAAACATTCCCTCCTCTCTGTCCGCACCGCTGCGCCAGGGGGATATCATCGGCTATGAGGAATATTATCTAAACGGCGAGCTAATCTATCAGGATCCGGTCATTGCAAAAAAAACAGTAGCCAAAAGAGATTTTGGCTACTATCAGGATATTTTTTTCCATATGTTTTTCTTTCAGCAAAATCATTAGGACGGCATTTGCTTACGCATGCTCCAAAAAGGCCACATAACATTTCCATGCCTCATAAATATCTGCCTTACTGGTTACCTCCCACGGCGCATGCATGCTCAATACGGCAACGCCGCAGTCAATCACCTCCATGCCATACAGCGACAGGATATAAGCGATTGTTCCGCCGCCTCCCACATCAACCTTTCCCAGTTCTGCCGTCTGGTAATAAACATGGTTGTCGTCCATAATCTTGCGAAGCGCTGCAAGATATTCTGCATTGGCATCATTGGAACCAGATTTTCCACGGCTTCCGGTAAATTTACTAAATACCACGCCATGACTGCAGAAAGATGCATTTTTCTTTTCAAAACAGGATCGATATAACGGGTCATACCCCGCATTGACATCAGAGGAAAGCATACGGCTGCCCGCCAGGCAGCGGCGCAGTGATAGCTCACTGTACTCCCCTGCAAGCTCCAGTAACTCTGCGACTGCATTCTCAAAAAAGTGGGAACGCATACCGGTAGCGCCTACACTTCCAATCTCCTCCTTATCTACCAAAAGACAACAGGAAGTCTTTTCTGGATTGTCCACCTGAAGCATGGCATCCAGAGAGGTATATGCACACACACGGTCATCCTGTCCATATGCCATGATCATACCGCGGTCAAAGCCCAGCTCCCTTGCCCTTCCTGCAGGAACAGCTTCCAGCTCTGCAGAAATAAAATCATCCTCTTCAATTCCGTAGGTATCCTCCAAAATCCTTAAAAGATTCGCTTTTACTAACGTCTTTTTCTCTTCCGGATCCTCCTCCATACATGGTATGCTGCCAATCAAAAGATCAAGTTTCTCCCCTTCAATCACCTTTGAAGCCTTTTTTTCCATCTGCTCCCCTGCCAGATGAATCAGAAGGTCAGATACGCAAAAAACCGGATCGTTATCATCCTCCCCAACACAGACGTCAATCACGGTTCCATCCTTTTTTACAATCACACCGTGAAGCGCCAAAGGAAGCGTCACCCACTGGTACTTTTTAATACCGCCATAATAATGGGTATCCAGATAGGCAAGATCTCCTTCTTCATAAAGCGGATTCTGCTTCACATCAATTCTTGGCGAATCAATGTGCGCCCCCAAAATATTCATCCCCTGCTGCAGCGGTTTTTTCCCGATGCAAAACAAAGCGACCGCCTTATTCATACACACTGCATAAACCTTGTCCCCCGCCCCAATCGTTTCCTCATGCCCAATTAGTTCCTTCAGATCGCGGTACCCCGCGTTCTGTGCCTGACGGATAATTTCCTTTGTACACTCCCGCTCTGTCTTTCCGACATCCAGAAATTCACGGTACTGTTTACAAATTTTCTCCAGCTTTTTCAAATCTTTTTGGGAATACTTGTCCCAAACACTTTTTCTCTCCATAACTTCTTCCTCCTGATCATTTTATTGTATGACGCTTCGCCAAAAGCATTGGTATATAGAAAGCACGGGGAATGTCAGCTCAACGGCAGCCCGGTATTGTATGATAAATTTCCAAGCTGCTTTACTGCCCCGGCGATTTCTTTCTGCATCTTCTCAAGGCTGATTTTTTCATGCTCCAGACGGCGAATCTGCTGCAGATGCGCTCCTTTTTTTGTCCTCTCTCTCTTCTCCTGCACAAAATAATACGGCTGACGCAGCATAAGCCAACGGCTGCGGTACCGCTTCCGCAGCGGTTTGAGCGCCGACAGATACACAGCATACTGCTGCACTGCATGATCATAGATTTCCCACACAGAAAACGTCGATTGCACGGAAGGGTCTGACGGATTGTGCCACGGCATATTTTCTGTATTCATAATCTTTTTCTTTCGGATATAACTGTCTGCAATCAAAAGATTGCTGTAAAAATAATCCTCCGTAAAAATCCATTCTACTTTTTCAAAGTGTTTTTTTCTGGATTCCGGATGATAGTAAAAGCTGTCCGCAAGCACCCGCATCATCCAAAGGGAAGCGGTTACATTTTCTTCCCGCAGCCGAACATAATATGCCTTTGAAACTGCCTTTGAAAGCAAAGCGGCCAGCGCGCTGCGCTCCTCCCCTGTAAGTGCCGTTTCTTTCGATGGGACGTACGCTGACGGCAATATATTTTTTTTCACGGCAATCATTTTGGCATCAATCGCAGATTCCAGCCTGTGATGCAGCGGCATCTTTTTCTTTTTGGAATATTCCGCCTCCGGGTCAAGACCAATTCTGGCATTCACATAAGGATGAATCGCCGTATCCAGTGTGTAATGTGCCAGCGCGCCGCAAAAATAACTAATCCCGATCTCAAATGCTTCCGGCGTCTCCGACTCTAAAAC
>JAJQGL010000032.1 GCA_021200535.1 Clostridiaceae bacterium
AAAACCGGCAATTCTAAGAACTGCCAGTTTCGGGTTGGGCTGTTTAAATAAACAGTAACAGTCTGTAGGGGAATCGAACCCCTGTTTTCGCCGTGAGAGGGCGACGTCTTAGCCGCTTGACCAACAGACCAGATATCATACGCTTTTGCGCTGACAAATGCTATATTACACTAACTGACAAAAAAATGCAAGCACTTTTTTTACTTTTTTGGAATTTTTTGAAAAATTCCGAATTTAGAAATTTTCTGAAATCAGGAAATTTTTGTTATGACGGATTTTGATTTTTATGCGGCTCCTCACCGATAATTTCGATTGCTTTGTAAACAACAGCAGTAATTTCCACATCCATCTGGGTTGACTGCGCATCAAATTTGTGCAGCATAGACCCTGTCAGCGAACGTACATACCTCGCCGGCAGCCGGTTTAATGCATATGCTGCCACATCCAGCCTGCACTGGTCACACTGGCAAAAATTAGTCTGCGGCCAAAGCTGTGAAATTTTATGCAGCACTGTCTCTTCCATTAAATTTGTCAAACCTTCCATTGGCGTTACCTCCCTTTCCATTACATATAAAATCTTAATATCCGAAATAAGCATCAATTCCATCGGCAATTCCCTGTGCCATTTTCTTCTGCATGGATGCACGCTGCATCTTCCTGTCTTCTGCAGGATTGGTCATGAACCCCATCTCAATCAGTGTCACCGGTATTTTGCTCCAGTTCGTCCCTGTCAGATCATCCCGCTTGAACAACCCCCGGTTTTGAATGCCTGTCTTTTTACAGTATGCTTTCAATATCGCATTCGAAAGGCGTTTTGATGCAGAGCTTAGATTTTTCACATACGGATTGGATGCAGACGGATACAGCATACTGGCTCCCTTCACAGAAGATGAGCCAGACGCATCTGCATGAATGCGTATATAAATATCGGAGCCGCTTTTATTGGCCTTTTGCGCGCGTTCTTTGTTGCTGATATTAACCTGATTGCTGTTTCGGATCATACAAACCTCGTATCCCCGTTTTTCCAGCTCTTTTTTCAGTTTTTTTGCAACAGCAAGTGTCAGCTTATACTCCGGTACGCCGGTTGCCACGCCGGTTGTACCGCCTGCCACCTTTGCCTTCCGCACAGATGACCCCGGACCGACCGGTTCTGTTGCCGTGTCTGCTTTTGCCTGATGCCCTGCATCAATCGCAATTTTTTTCTTACCACTGCTCTTTGTTTTTTTCAAAGAGGCAGCCGTTACCTTTGAGACTGGCTCCATCGCGCTCAGCTTCACTGCAGCTGCGGCGCGGAACTCATACGTCAGAATTCCCCCGCACGCTAGTGCAAAAGCAAGCGGCACAAGCACAGCCGCCAGCAAAATTCCCCTGCCCCAAAACGGTCTTTTTTTCCTGCATTGCATAAATTTATTCCTCTCAATACAGCGTAACCTACACTGCTTCTGCTATTCTGTCTCTCCTACAGTTTCTCTCAGTGTTCCAAATTTTGAAAATGGATATATCCGCAGTATTGCATGTCCATCAATATAGCTTCTCTTGACAACACCGACATGTGTCGGTTCGCTTTCATCATCATCCCGGCTGTCACTGCTCTCGTTGCGGTTATCTCCGAGCACATAATATTCGTCATCCCCCAGAGTTACCCCCTCCTGGGTGCCGGCCTTTCCCGGGTCAATCGCCATCGGCTCTCTTCCAAAATCCTCTTCAAGCACCTCTCCGTCAATGTAAATCGTATCTCCGTCAATCCGGATATTTTCTCCCGGCAGTCCAATAATTCGTTTAATGTAATATTCGCTTTTATCCCCTCTCGGATAAAAAGTAATAATATCAAATCTCTCTGGATCTTTAAAACGGTATGTAATCTTTTCCACCAAAAGATTTTCTTCATCCTGCAGCGTATCCATCATCGATCTGCCATCTACCTCGGTACGCTGAATCACATATCTTGGCACAACCATAATACAAAGAAATACAATTACCGCATATATGACAATCTCCCTGACAATGCCTCCGCCTTTTTTCTTCTCCTTCTCCGGCTTGTCTTTTTTCCGGGCCTGCTCCTGTTTTTCATCCTGCCCCTGTTCGATTGTATTTTTCTCTGCTTCCTCTTCCGTCCTGTTTTCCTGTTGTTTCATATCGTCTGCCTCTAAGCCATTCATAATAATCCCCATTCCTGCGCACACAAAATTGCTGTTTTCCTCTTTGAATAGATAAAAACAGCAACAAACATCCTATTAATCTTCTTCTGCAACGGCAATCATTTCTTCTGCCTCCGCCGCCTTTCTTTCCTGCTCTTCCATGCGCTGTGCTTCCCGCTCAGCCTTTCTCCTCTCTGCTTCTGCCGCTTCATCCTCGCTCAGAATATGAATTTTTGCCTGGTTCAGCTCATCAATCGCAATCGACAACGGCTTCGGGCAACTGCTGTTTGTCAGAGGCTTCACACCGTCAATCAACTGACGGGCACGCTTTGACGTTGCCAGAACAATAGAATACCTGCTATTTACAACCGGTGCTTCCCCGCTTTCTACCTCACTGTTTACCTTACTCATTAAATCATGATACGATGGATGTAACATAAAGAAATCCCCTTTCTATTGTCAATTAATTTTACTTTGAAAACATCCCATAAGACATAGTATAACATTACTCGCTGCATTGGTCAAAGTCTTTTGTGATTTTTCTTTTTACTTTCTTTTTACTTTTCTTTTGTTTTTCTTTTTATGTTTTTTTATTTAATGAATCAGAAAAAACAAATAATCGCCGTACCGGCTTTCACTCATCATCCTGCCCCTTCTCTGTCATGCTGTTCCCACCAACACGGTTCTCGATTGTTTCCGGGAGCAGTGCCGATAACACAATATGGCTGCTCTCCATCACAAGCACGCTTTTCGTTTTTCGCCCGCAGGTCGCATCGATCGCAATATTTTCATCCTTTGCCACCTGAATCATCCGTTTAACCGGCGCTGCATCCGCACGCACAATACCAAGAACCTTATCCATATTGACCATATTTCCATAACCGATATTTACCAGCATTTCTGTCTCCTTATTCAATATTCTGAATCTGCTCACGGATTTTTTCAATCTCTGTTTTCAGGTCAATCGCATTGTCGGAAAGAATGTTGTCATTTGCTTTGGACAAAATCGTATTTGCCTCCCGGTTCATCTCCTGTGCCAGAAAATCCAATTTTCTTCCGATTGGCTCATCCAGCCCCAATGCATTGCGCATCCCCTGAATATGGCTCCGCAGGCGCACCGTTTCCTCGTCTACACAAATTTTATCCGCATAGATCGTCAGCTCCGTAACAAGAACTGCCTCATCCACCTGTTTATCCCCCAAAAGCTCTGCAACCTTATTTTCAATTTTTCTGCGGTATTCTGCCAAAACCTGCGGCGACCGCTTTTCAACACAGGACACAAGCCGGTCTACATAATCCAGCTTTGCCATAATGTCTTTTTTTAAACATTCCCCTTCTGTCTCCCTTGCGGCCAGAAATTCCCTGCATGCGCCGCGCAGCGTTTCCTCCAAAACAGGAAAGAGCCGATCCGTGTCTACCGGCTGCTCCTCCATCGTGATAACCTCAGGCAAACGAATCAGTGAAGCGCCGGACAGCCCCTGTTCCAGGCCAAATGATTCCCCCGCACGGCGAACCGCATCCACATAATCCGCCGCAACGCTCTCGTGATAGCGGACATGCAATTCACTGTCACAATAATTTTCATACGAGACGAACACATCAATCTTTCCCCGCCCGGCATATTCCTTTATCATATTTCGCAGCTTCCCTTCAAATGCATTGAACTTTTTCGGAAGCTTAATATTAATATCACAATAACGATGGTTTACCGACTTAACCTCAATCGTAAGCTTATATTCGGAAGTTATTTTCTCACATCTTCCAAATCCTGTCATGCTTTTTATCACGCTAACCCTCCTTTTCCAGACAAAAATTATTGTTTCCGATCATCCCCACGTTCATCCAGCCGCTCTTCACTCTTTTTGGATTGTCCTTTCCTGCTGACCATTTTCACAATACCGTGAAACCGATTGCCAATCTCTTTCCGTTTCTTTCGCTTTTCTTCCTTTTTTTGTTCAAGCTCCTGTCTGGTAAAATGAATATATTCCACAGAATCATCTTCCCCGACTGTCACGGATTTCAGATTTTCATAGCACACAGTTTCCTCCCGCAGCTGCTTTTCCCGGAGACGCCATGCAGCAAAATCCCCGACAATCCGGTAAATCACCGCAAACAGAGGCACACCGACAATCATGCCGACAAGTCCCCAGATGCCGCCAAACAGCAAAATTGCAAACAACACCCAAAACGCAGAAAGTCCTGTCGATTCTCCTAAAATCGCCGGCCCAATCAGATTTCCATCAATCTGCTGCAGAACAATAATTAAAATGATAAAATACAACGCCTGCACCGGACTGACCAAAAGAATCAGAAATGCGCTGGGAATGGCTCCTAGATATGGCCCAAACACCGGAATGATATTGGTCACACCGACAATCACACTGATTAAAACCGCATACGGCATGGACAAAACAGTCATACAGAGAAAACAGATCAATCCGATAATCGTCGAATCCAAAATTTTCCCGATAATAAAACCGCTGAACATGCTATCGGTAATGCGGACATAATGAATCACAGTATCTGCATGATTCTTTCTGAAAACAGCATACGCGATCTTCTTTGCCTGTGCCGCAAATTTCTCTTTGCCCGCAAGAATATAAATTGCCACAATGATCCCAATAAAAAGATTGTATAAAACATTGAGAAATCCCATAATGCCATTTGCAAATTTAACCGCCACCGTATTAACATTAGGCAAAAGCTCCTTTTGCATCCACGGCAGAAGCTCTTTATTCATGATTTCATCAAAATATTTGGTCAGATTTAACGCCGCATCCTGAAACTTGTCTGCCAGCAAGTCATTGTTCCGAATCTCTTCGTTTAGCATGGTATAATAATGATTTACTGCATCCGGCAAATTCTCCACCAAAGATGTCAGGCTCTCTACAATCTGGGGAATAATCATCCAGCATAACACAATAATAATCAGAATGCCCGACAAAAGGGCCAGTGTAATGGAACAGCCCCTGACCATTCCCCTGCGCTTATCAGAAAGGCTTTTTTTCCCCCGCTCCATCAGTCTGGTTAACAAATCCTGGTAAACCTTCATCAGCGGATTTAAAAGATAGGCAATAATACAGCCATAGACAACCGGCTTAAGTACGCCAAACAAATCCATCACCACATTCCAGATTGTTGCAGCATTCATCACAACAAACCCCACTGCAAAAGCAGCAATAATCACCAAAAATAATCCCAGCCACTTCTGGAATGCTTCCTTTACAACAGACTCTTTCTCTTCCTTTTCCATGAATCAGTAACCTCCGAAATATACTCTTTTAATCATACTTGCTTTTTAGCAATTTTGCAAGTTCCTGCTTGCCGAAAGATTCCTTTTCGAATCTCCGCGTATCCGTCTGATATCAACAAAGAACAGGAGAGACCGCTCAAAAAAGCAGTCTCTCCCGTCCTTCATCTATTAATTGGGAATATTAATATGAAAGCAATTTTATCAGTTTATACCTCAAATAATAAATCACCATAGGTTGGAACCGGCCAGAAATCCTGATCTACAATCATCTCCAGCTCATCAATCGGCGCACGAAGCTCAGACATGGCGGTAAATACAACCTCTTTGAAGAATGTTGCCTCTTCCTGCCCTTCTTCTTTCCCGGCAGCCTCTTCTGTCACCTTTTCCAGATTTGCCAATGCCTTCTGTGCTGCTGCAAGTAATCCGGAGCATTTTTCCAAAAGCTCTGTCTGAACAGATACATCTGCACCCGGGCAGGCAGCTGAAATGCTGTTGATCGAATCAGCAAGGCTTGTTACATACTGGATCACTGCAGGGATATACTGCTTACCAGCCATGTCAATCATTGTTTTTGCCTCAATATTGATCGTTTTTGCATAGGTCTCATAATTGATCTCTGCACGGGACTCTAACTCTGCCCTGGTCAATACATTCTGTCTCTCAAACATCTTAACGCTCTTTTCAGAAACCAGATACGGAATTGCTTCTACCATGGATTTTACATTTGGAAGCCCTCTCTTCTCTGCCTCAGCTACCCACTCATCAGAATAACCATCCCCATTGAAGATAATACGCTGATGCTCAGTTACTGTCCTCTTAATCAGATCCTTTACTGCCGCGTCAAAATCGTCTGCCTGCTCCAGCTCATCTGCAAAATCCTGTAAAACATCTGCAACAATAGAGTTTAATGTAAAGTTTGGACCAGCGATTGACATAGAAGAGCCAAGCATACGAAACTCAAATTTGTTTCCGGTAAATGCAAATGGTGAAGTACGGTTTCTGTCTGTTGCATCCTTTTTCAATACCGGAAGCACATGAACGCCGGTATCAAGCTGTGTACCCTCAATAGAAGATGAAACATCTCCCTTAATGATCTGCTCAATAATATCCTCTAACTGCTCACCCAAAAAGATAGAAATAATGGCAGGAGGCGCCTCGTTTGCACCAAGCCTGTGATCATTTCCCGGGTTAGATGCAGACAGTCTGAGCAGCTCTGCATTTTCATCAACCGCCTTGATTACTGCTGACAGGAACAACAGGAACTTTGTATTTTCATGTGGTTTTTTGCCCGGATCAAGCAGGTTAATTCCGGTATCCGTAACGATAGACCAGTTATTGTGCTTTCCGGAACCATTCACGCCGGCAAATGGTTTCTCATGGAGCAGGCACTCTAAATTATGTCTTTTCGCAACTTTCTTCATCACTTCCATAACCAGCTGGTTATGGTCAGTCGCAATATTTGCAGTTTTAAAAATCGGCGCCATCTCATGCTGCGCAGGAGCAACCTCATTATGCTGTGTCTTAGAAAGAATACCCAGCTTCCAAAGTTCCTCATTTAAATCCTTCATAAACGCAGCGACACGCTCTTTGATCGCCCCAAAATAGTGATCATCCAGTTCCTGTCCCTTCGGAGCCGGTGCGCCAAACAGAGTGCGGCCAGAGAAAATCAAGTCCTTGCGCTGCAAATATTTGTCTCTGTCTACCAGAAAATACTCCTGCTCCGGTCCTACCGAACAGCTGACTTTCTTAACATCATCATATCCAAACAATTTCATAATGCGGACAGCCTGCTTGCTGATTGCTTCCATAGAACGAAGCAGCGGCGTTTTTTTGTCCAGCGCCTCTCCTGTATAGGAACAAAATGCGGTAGGAATACAAAGAATCGCTCCTGCTGCATCCTCCTGCAAAAAGGCTGGTGATGTACAATCCCACGCAGTGTATCCTCTTGCCTCAAATGTTGCACGAAGTCCGCCGGAAGGGAATGAAGAGGCATCTGGCTCACCCTTAATCAACTCTTTTCCGTTAAATTCCAGCACCGGTGTGCTGTCTGTTGCCGGGCTTAAGAACGAATCATGCTTTTCAGCAGTAACTCCGGTCATTGGCTGGAACCAATGTGTATAGTGCGTTGCACCGTGCTCTAACGCCCACTCTTTCATTGCATGTGCAACAACGTTTGCAATATCCGGATCCAGATCTTCGCCGCTCTCCAATGTTTTTTTCCATGATTTGTAAACATCTTTTGGAAGCTTTGCTTTCATCACTTCATCGTTGAACACGTTCTTCCCAAATACCTGTTCAATAACATTTGTTTCCATCTGAAATACCACCTTTCATATTAATATCATTTGCTACCCTTCTTTTATACCGTCCAAACACAATGATGTCAATTCCTGATGTCTGCCTGTAATGTCGTTCCTGATGCCACTGTCTGGACAAAAGCAGTTTACCGTCGGCATATGTCGATTCCACTATGTAAGCAAAAAAGGCGAACTCAAATAGATATTGAGAACGCCTTTGTCCCGAACGGTTTTAACTAACTGGAACTACTATATCACAAAAAAAACAATTTGAAAACCCCTTTTCTCATTTTTTCCTCTTTTTGTATAAAAGTATGAAATCTGTTTATGGCGGCAGCACGGCCTTCGTCATTTTAGACAAATCAGAATCTTACAATTTTCAGTCAATTTTCGTTTTGCTGCCAGTTCATTTGCTTTTCCTTTTATGGCATGTTAAAATAGAATGGATTTACTATTGCAGATCGTTTTTTTCAGGAAAAAAAGAAAAATCAGTAAAACCAGCAAGCCGGTTTTACTGATTTATAAATTTCACCGGCTTGCAGAAATGAGGATTTCTATGATCAATAAAAAAGTTGTCGTTGCACTCGGACACAGTGCATTGGGGAAAACATTTCCGGAACAAAAAGAAGCCGTCAAAAATGCTGCCGCTGCGATTGCCGACCTGGTAGAGGCAAAAAACCAGGTTGTCATCACGCACAGCAACGGAACACAGGTAGGCATGATTCACTCTGCCATGACAGAATACAGCCGGCTCGAACCAACCAATACAGTCGCTCCAATGTCGATCTGCAGCGCAATGAGCCAGGGCTATATTGGATATGACTTACAAAATGAAATCCGGACAGAGCTTTTAAACCGCGGAATTTACAAGCCTGTCTCAACATTGATCACGCAGGTCCGCGTTGATCCGTTTGATGCCGCCTTTACCCAGCCGCACAAGGAAATCGGACGGTATATGACCGCAGAAGAAGCCGCCGCAGAAAAGAAAAAGGGCAACCATGTCATTGAAATAGAAGGCAAGGGGTTCCGCCGTGTGATCAGCGCTCCCCGCCCAATGGAAATCTATGAATTAGATGCCATCAAAGCATTGATGGATGCAGAACAGATTGTGATCGCCGCAGGCGGCGGCGGTATTCCCGTTTTGCAGCAGGGAACCCGTTTAAAGGGCGCCAGCGCTGTAATCGAAAAAGACATTACAAGTGCTTTTCTTGCAGAGCAGCTGGATGCCGATGTACTTCTTTTGCTGACCGGCGTGGAAAAGGTTGCTCTGAATTTCGGAAAAGACGATCAGGTCTGGCTTGACACAATGACCGTCGACGAAGCAACGCAGTATATTACGGACAATCAGTTTAGCTCCGGCGCAATGCTTCCAAAGGTTGAAGCGGCCGTTTCCTTTGCCTCTTCTTCCAAGGAACACATTTCAATTATCACCAGCCTGGATACTGCACTGGACGGTTTAAACGGGAAAACCGGAACCAAAATACAGTGCTCTTAATCGACCGGAAGGCACAAATTATCATTCCTGACACCATGTTTTTCTTAAATTATTTAAATATAACCGTATAAAACAAAAAAGGCATCCAGGATGCCTTTTTTTGTTTCACACGTATCGGATTATTTCTCATTGGATATCGTTGCAATATCTACTACACTTAAATGCTCTGTATCGGAGTTTTCAAGGCTGGTAAGCAGCGCTGCCGCTGTGTCCAGAGATGTCAGGCAGTTCACGCCTGTCTCAATCGCCGTACGCCGGATCAGAAAACCGTCTTTTAACTTATCGCCATGTGTTGGCGTATCGATGACAAGATCAATCTGATGCTCCAGCAAAAGATCCATCAGCGTTGGAGATTCCTCATTGATTCGATTGACCGGAATCGCAAGCACGCCGTGATCATTTAAAAATCTGGCGGTATTTCTCGTCGCAAATATTTCATATCCAAGCTTTTTAAACCGCTTTGCAATATCAACCGACTCCAGCTTATCGGAATCCTTCACCGTCAAAATCATCTTTTTGTATTTCGGCAGATCATATCCGGCTCCCAAAAAGGCTTTATAGAGCGCTTCATCAAACGATTTCGAAATCCCTAAGCACTCTCCGGTCGATTTCATCTCCGGTCCCAGGCTGATTTCTGCGCCGCGCAGCTTCTCAAAGGAGAATACCGGCATCTTAATTGCGAGATAATTGGATTTTTTCGCAAGTCCGGGTTCATAGCCCAAATCTCTGATTTTCGCACCAAGAATTACCTTGGAAGCAAGATCGACAATCGGAATGCCGGTCACCTTACTAATATAAGGCACCGTTCGGCTGGAGCGCGGATTTACCTCAATAACATACACTTCATCTTCATAGACAATAAATTGTATATTGATCAGCCCGATAACATGAAGAGAGCGGGCAAGCCTTCTTGTGTATTCTACAATCACTTTCTGCAGCTTTTCCGTGATGCTCTGTGCCGGATAAACAGAAATACTGTCTCCGGAATGAATCCCGGCACGCTCAACATGCTCCATAATTCCCGGAATCAGAATGTCCTCACCGTC
Source organism: Clostridiaceae bacterium (assembly GCA_021200535.1). Lineage (GTDB taxonomy): Bacteria > Bacillota > Clostridia > Lachnospirales > Lachnospiraceae > Butyribacter. The sequence continues at coordinate 10,230 of JAJQGL010000032.1, forward strand.
GCAGACCGCATCAACCTCAACTTCTTTCCCCATCAGATATTTATCGACAAGAATCGGATGCTCCTGATGATAACGGTTAATCACTGCCATAAATTCTTTAATATCCGTATCGGACACTGCAATCTGCATCCCCTGTCCGCCAAGCACATAGGAAGGACGTACTAACACAGGATAACCAAGCTCTGCTGCAGCCGCAAGCGCCTCCTCCGTTGTAAATACTGTCTTGCCGGCCGGCCTTGGAATATAACATTTCTCCAGGATTTCATCAAACAGCTCCCTGTCCTCTGCCGCATCTACATTTTCTGCACTGGTTCCCAGAATCTGTACCCCCATCTTAAGCAGCGCCTCTGTCAGCTTGATTGCTGTCTGCCCGCCAAACTGTACAACCGCGCCGTCCGGCTTTTCCAGACGGACAATATTTTCAACATCCTCTGGCGTCAGCGGTTCAAAATAAAGCTTATCCGCAATATCAAAGTCCGTGCTGACTGTCTCCGGATTGTTATTTACAATAATCGTCTCATAGCCTTCTTCCGAAAGCGACCAGACACTGTGCACAGAGCAGTAATCAAACTCAATTCCCTGGCCAATGCGGATTGGCCCTGAGCCAAGCACCATGATTTTCTTTCGTCCGCGGCTTTCCTCTACCTCATTGACACCGTCAAAGCAGCTGTAATAGTACGGTGTCTCCGAAGCAAACTCTGCAGCGCAGGTGTCTACCATCTTAAAGGCAGCTGTTATTCCAAATTCATAGCGCATATCCCGAATCTGTTTTTCTGTTTTCCCGGTAAACGCGGCAATCACATTATCTGGAAATTCCAGGCGTTTTGCCTCCAATAAAAGCTCTTTATCCAGAGAGGCAGCCCCTTTTAGCTTTTGTTCCATCTCAACCAGAATTGCAATCTTATCAATAAACCATTCATCAATCATGGTGATTTCATGAATCGTTGGATAATCCACTCCCCTGCGGATTGCCTCTGCCACAACAAAAATACGCCGGTCGTCTACAACACCCAGCTGTTCTACAACCTCTTCGTCAGAAAAATCAATATATTCTTCATTGGTCAGATAATCGACATGCTGCTCCAGAGAACGAAGCGCTTTCATCAGACCGCCTTCGAAATTTGTACAGATGCTCATAACCTCTCCGGTTGCTTTCATCTGTGTAGTCAGGGTTCTCTTGGCCTTGATAAATTTATCAAACGGCAGGCGCGGAATTTTTACAACAACATAATCCAATGCAGGTTCAAAGCTCGCATATGTTTTTCCGGTCACTGCATTTGGAATTTCATCCAGCGTATAGCCCAGCGCAATCTTAGCAGACACCTTTGCAATCGGATATCCGGTTGCCTTGGATGCCAGTGCCGAAGAACGGCTCACACGCGGATTTACCTCAATAACGATATATTCAAACGAGGTGGGATGCAGCGCAAACTGAACATTGCATCCACCGGTAATCTTTAATTCATCTATAATGCGCAGCGCAGAGGTACGAAGCATCTGGTATTCCTTGTCCGATAATGTCTGGGACGGCGCTACCACAATACTGTCTCCGGTGTGTACGCCAACCGGATCCAGATTTTCCATATTACATACGGTAATGCAGGTTCCATTGCTGTCGCGCATTACCTCATATTCAATCTCTTTCCAGCCGGCAATGCAGCGCTCAACCAAAACCTGTCCCACACGGGAAAGACGAAGGCCATTTGAAAGAATTTCTTTCAATTCAGACTGATTATGCGCGATGCCGCCGCCGGAACCCCCCAGCGTATATGCCGGGCGGAGCACAACCGGATATCCGATCTTTTCTGCAAAGTTCACGCCGTCCTCGATGTTTTCCACCAGCTCAGATGCAGCACACGGTTCACCGATCCGCTCCATCATGTCTTTAAATTCCTGACGCCCCTCTGCATTGCGGATTGTCTCTGCCGTTGTTCCCAGCAATTTCACTCCATGTTCATCCAGAAAACCAGACTCGGCAAGCTCCATGCCCAGATTCAGGCCAGCCTGCCCTCCCATATTCGGAAGGAGGCTGTCCGGCTTTTCTACCTCAATGATTTTTTGCAAAACTTCAACTGTCAAAGGTTCAATATAAACCTTATCTGCAATTTCTTTATCTGTCATAATTGTTGCAGGATTCGAATTGACCAGGATAACCTCCATACCCTCTTCCTTTAAAGAGCGGCATGCCTGTGTGCCCGCATAGTCAAATTCCGCTGCCTGGCCAATCACAATCGGACCCGAACCAATTACTAAAACTCTTTTTATTCCTTCCATCTTTGGCATGATGACTTTCCTCCAATCAATTTGATTTAAAGCATTTTCATAAACTCGTCAAACAACAGCTCGGAATCCTTTGGGCCGGCATTTGCCTCCGGATGGAACTGCACGGTCCGAACCGGTTTTCCGGAATAAATCAGCCCTTCAACTGTCTTGTCATTTACGTTGACAAACCACGGCCTTGCAACCGTATCGTCAATCGAATCCGCATCCACAACATATCCATGGTTCTGCGAAGAAATGTATACTTTTCCCGTGTCCAGATCCTTCACCGGATGATTTGCACCACGGTGGCCGTATTTCATTTTATATGTCTTTGCACCATGGGCAAGCGCCATTAACTGATGCCCCAGGCAAATCGCAAAAATCGGAATACCGGAATCTGCCAGGCGTCTGACCTGTGCAATCACATCCACACACTCGGAAGGGTCGCCGGGGCCATTTGTAATCATTATGCCATCCGGCCGGGATGCAATCACTTCCTCTGCATCAAAATCAGACGGATATACCGTCACCTGACAGCCTCTGTTTAACAGACAGCGGATAATATTATTCTTTGTTCCGACATCAATCACTGCAACCTTTTTTCTCACCGGAAGCTCTTTTGTTGCAAGCTCACCCGGCGCAAAGGTTTCCTTTTGGCTGCGGGAAACCTTTTTCACCACTCCCGTCACCCTGTACTCCTTCAGTTTCGGAAGAATTTCGTCCAAAACAAAATTTTCATTTGTGGTAATCATCCCATTCATAGTTCCCTTTTCGCGCAAAATTTTGGTCAGCGCGCGGGTATCAATCCCGGCAATTCCGGGAATATCATTTTCTTCCAGAAAATGCTGCAGTGTTGTTTCCGAGCGGAAATTACTCGGCATTCTGGAAAGCTCTCTGACAATAAATCCATCCGGCCATCCCTGAACAGATTCCATGTCGTCATAACAAATTCCATAATTTCCAATCAAAGGATACGTCATTGTAACTGCCTGCCCTGCATAACTGGGATCCGTCAGCACTTCCAGATACCCTGTCATCGACGTATTGAATACAATTTCACTGATGACTTCTTTGTCTGCACCAATTTGCTTCCCTTCAAATATGGTTCCATCCTCTAAAATCAGAAACGCTTTCATTTTATATATCCCATTCCTTTCCATTGAGTTCTAAAAGCATTGCCGCAGTCTCAACCAGATTCGTCGAACTGTCCATGCTTAATTTTTGTATATAGTGATGTGCTTCCTCTTCTGTCATCCGGTTTCTCTCGATCAGCAGCTCTTTTGCAGCAACAATCAATTTCTGCTCGCCCTCTGACCTTACCCTCGGTTTGTTTTTCTGCTTTTTCTTCCAGCGGTTATATTTTACCAGCATCATTTCCAATGTGCTCATCAGATCCTGTACTTTAAACGGCATTGCCAGAAACAACAGATTTCTGACATCACATTCAGCAAGCTTACCGGGAGAAGCAAGCAGAAGCATCTGAAACCCTTTGGGAAGATAATCATTGATTTCCATATAGTACATATCAGAAAAACGGTACCCGCAGATCACAATGCCGCCATCCAGCCGGTTTACTACTTCCATGACCTCTGTACCGCTGTCGCAGACCGCATTGACATCATAACCATTCCGTATCAGAAGCTTTCTCAGATTTTTCGCATCTTCAAGTTTCGGAAATGCGATAATGATATCTGCCATGCAGAAACCTCCTAACTATTATAATGCTTCTTTCTCTATACAGTCCCCAGATAACGGTTTTTCTCCCACATGGTAACCTGACGGCAGTATTCATTCCAGTCTGTATCTCTGCTGAAAATAAGATGCTTTGAAATATGCTCCCCCAGTACCTTCTGTAAAAAGGTATCTTTTTTAAACTGGGAAACTGCTTCGTGAAGCGTGCGCGGCAGTTTTTCTTCTGTCATTTCTCCTTCCGGCATAACATCCATAGATGCCGGAGGCTCCAGTCCTTCACGGATGCCGGCAAGTCCCGCCGCCAGACAGGACGCAATGACCAGATAAGGATTAGACGCTCCGTCCGGACTGCGAAGGACAATTCTTGCTCCATCCCCGCCAATCGAAGTCAGGCGGATCAGCGGACTGCTGTTTGTTGATGACCAGCCCACAGAAACCGGTGCGAGATAACCCGGAACCAGCCTTTTATAAGAATTGACAATCGGGTTATTTACCAGCGTCATTCCAGTAATATGCCTTAATATGCCTGCCATAAACTGATAGCCCTCACGGCTCACTCCCAATGCATCCTCTTTATCACTAAATATATTTTTGCCGTCTCTGCACAGAGAAAATGTATAATGCGCACCAGAGCCTTTTACATTTTCTACCGGCTTTGGCATAAATGTGCCGTGTACTCCGTGGCGTCTTGCCACAGTGCGCACAACAAGCCTGGTTGTGACAATATCATCTGCCGTTTTTAACGCATTGACATATCGCATGTCCAACGCATGCTGTGCAGCTTCGTCAGAATGGTAGGAGGATTCCACAACAATTCCCATATCTGCAAGATAAAGCACCATATCTCTTCTGGTATTTTCACCGCAGTCAGTCGGACCGATATCAAAATAGCCGCCCTTCTCACTGGTACAATTGGTCGGCTGTCCGTTTTCGTCCAGATCAAACAGGAAAAATTCATTTTTCACGGCAACATCTAATGTAAATCCCATTTTCTCCGCCTGGTCTAATGTTCGTTTTAATATATATCTGCTATCCCCTTCAAAAGGTGTTCCATCCGGTTTTTTCACATCACAGATAAAACGGGCCACCTTGCCATTTTGTGGACGCCAGGGGAAAATCACAAAAGTATCCAAATCCGGGACAAGAAATAACTCCTCGTAGCCCTCTCCGCGAAAACCATCAATCGCCACACAGTCAAATTTGCATTTTCCGTCTAATATTTTATCAATCTGGTCAATGGTAGTTGCCATATTTTTCAGATTTCCATCAATATCTGTAAACTGCAAACGAATAAACTCAATATCCTCTTCTTCAATCAGATCCAAAATATCCTGTCTGGAATACTTTGCCATTCTGTTCACCATTCCTTTCTTCCTCAAGTCACCGCCAATGTGGCATATACACATTTCATCTATTATACACTTTTCATATACGTCTGTCAAAGAAAAAAGTCCGCCGGACCATTTCTGCCTGATCCGGCGGATTTTAGAAATTTTTCATTAAAATTTATGCAAGATTACTGTAGCCCATTAACTTTTCATCAACTTCTTTTGCCACATGACGTCCCTCATTGATACCCCAGACCACAAGCGACTGCCCGCGGTGCATATCTCCTGCCGTAAACACTTTATCTGCTGAAGTCTGATAACTTCCCGGCGCTGTCTCTACATTGGTCCGCTCATTTAATTTCACCTTAAACGCTTTTGCAATGTAATCCTGTGTTCCAAGAAAACCTGCCGCAATCAGCACATAATCTGCCGGAATTTCAAATTCACTGCCCGGAATTTCTGTCATGTTCATGCGTCCGGTTTTGGGATCTTTTTTTTGCTCCAGCCTGACCAGCTTCACCTTTTTTAACACGCCATTTTTATCTGCAACAAATTCCTTTACTGTCGCCTGATAAATACGCGGATCTTTTCCATATACCGCAATCGCCTCTTCCTGGCCATAATCGGTTTTACAGATACGGGGCCATTCCGGCCATGGATTATTCTCTGCACGCTCATCCGGAAGCTTTGGCATCATTTCAATCTGAACAACTGATTTTGCCCCTTGACGGATTGCTGTGCCGACACAGTCATTTCCGGTATCACCGCCCCCGATTACAACAACATTTTTTCCTTTTGTATCAACCCAGCCTTCTTTTGCGCCCGTCAGGACATGCTTCGTAGAACGGGTCAGAAAATCCACTGCAAAATAAATGCCCTGCGCCTCTCTTCCCGGCGCCTTGATATCTCTTGGATTCGAAGCACCGCAGGCAAGAATTACACTGTCATAATTCTGAAGCAGTTCCTCTGCCTTTACATTTTTTCCAACGTCTGCATTTACAACAAACTGAACGCCTTCCTCTTCCATAACCTTCTGTTTCCGGTCAATCACCCATTTTTCCAGTTTCATATTCGGAATACCATACATCAGCAGTCCGCCGATATGGTCATTTCTCTCATAAACTGTCACTGCATGGC
>JAJQGL010000012.1:0-56827 GCA_021200535.1 Clostridiaceae bacterium
CAGAAAGAGCGAACAAAAATGCTTCCAGCCAGTTTCCCTGGGTAAGCCCACTGGCAAGGAACACGACAGGCAGCAAAATTGCCATAAAACGGATCAGCACCCATGCAATAGAGCTGGAGCCTCTGTCAAACCCCTGCTTTTGCTCCAGTCTGTCTATGTCAAGGCTTCCATACACAGTATTTTTTCCAACTGCCTGCACAACACCGATTCCAGAACCGCCGGTAACAGTAGTTCCCTGAAATACAACGTTTATATAATCGCTTAGCTTTTTAGGCTTTCTCTGCGGCCTCTCTGCTTTCTTTTCAAAGCTTTCACTTTCACCGGTTATAACAGATTGGGAAACAAACAAATCCTTTGCTTCAATTAACTCAATGTCAGCCGGTATGCGGTCTCCCGCTTCTATACGGACAAGGTCTCCAACTACCAGCTCTTCAGATGAAACCTCCTGCCAGATATGATCCCGGCAAACGGAAACTGTGGTTTGTGCTAACTGGGTCAGACGGTCGGCAACACGCTTTGCCCGAAGCTCCTGAATAAGACGAACAACTGCGCCAAGCAATAACATAACGCTGATAATAATAACAGATGAAAAAGACTGCCCGTATTTTTCTGGCAAAAGTACATCTGTAATCAGTGAAACGACCGCCAGTACAAACAGGATGATAGAAAACGGATTGATAAAGGCCCTTCGAACACAATGCATGACAGTCGTCTGGCTTTTGTTTATCTGCTCATTGCTTCCATATTTCTTTCTGTAATAAATCACCTGTTCCTGAGTTAATCCGTTATTTTCCGCGCGGGCTATATCTATAGAAAATCTATGTGAGTTATACTGCTCATTTGATGGTTTCGGGTGAAGAGCTTTTTTCACGAATACGTATCCTCCATGTTCTTTTTTGCTGATAGGCTTTTTGCCGCAAGACACCATAAGGTGTAAATACATTATAACATAATAAGATTTGAAAAAATCTTGCAAAAATCTTGCTTTGAGTAATGACTTTATTTCCGCGAAGCAACGAGTCAAGCAGCCGTGCTTGCACGGATATTGACTTATCATTTATCCTTTGCCTCTTTATCAATACTGGAATAATCAATGGATGTTTTGTATATATCGCAAATTTTCTGATAAAATCTTTTTTCGGAGGCCCTGATTTCACGAATCCGTTTTAATAATTCGTCAAAATAGTCCTCTCCAAACTGTTTTGGATTTTTGAGACGTTCGTCGTCCATAGCAAATCTCTTGCGGGAATATTCCTCTAATATATGGGAAGCCCAATTTCTGAAATGCATTCCAACATTGGAACGGACACGATAGCCAATGGCGGGAATCATTTTGAAATTATAATGCTTTTTCTTTCTTTTAATCTTTCTTTTTTCCTCTGTTTTTATACACATTATACTGATTCTTACATTGTCCACTGCAAAATACCGTGTTCGCTCTGGAAGCAAGGAATACCTTGCCGCCATGCCTCTTTGATGAAACGGTTTTTGGGGAGGGATACAGCCTCATAAGTGATAAATTCCGGTGTGGTGGGCAGTGCAGATTCGGTTTTGTATTTTCGGCAAGTGTATATTCCTCTATATGGCTGTGTGCTTTTTCTGACACTTTCTGTTTTTGTTTATTTTATTGAGAAATACGATTGCATTGCAGTTCAGACAATTTTATTTATTTTGGTGATTTTGGGAGAAGTAGCTTTGCTTGAAATTCAACATAATATACTAAAGAAGAAATTCATAAAAAAATAGCAGCGACCTCAATTAATGATTTTTCTGTTAAAAATTCGATAATTTCAATTTGCCGGGGAAATTATTTGCAGAGTATTGTTATGTTTTAGAACGTTGGAGATGCTTATTATTCAAGCGGTTAGGAATACAAAAATGACGACTTTGACTATTGATATTTTGGCTCAGCTTATATTAAAATATGGGCTGCAGGTTCTCAAAAAAAGAAAAATCGGTATTCAACGCTTGTTTCATTTGATGCTGATAAAAAACCGAAAGAGATTGCCGAAAGCGGCAGTTGTCGTGATGAGATTTCAATGGAAAAGGCAGCATAAAACTGAATTTCTTGTATGCTATATTGTATATACAATGTGCAGACGATTATAGAGGGTAAGAAATGGATTGAATGAAAAGGTGAGAGAGCTGCGTGAAAGTACAGGGATGAACTTTAGTTGATATGCTTAATTGTTTAGCGGACAGTAGAGGATTAATTATCTCAATATTGGAAGAAGGGAAAGGGTGAATTTGATGATGAGGGTTGACAGTGTAGAAAATAATTTGTTTCTTTTTGCACCGGATGAAAAGAGTGAAGTGTATAAAGCGAATACAGCTGTTTCTGAGGAAAGTGAACAAATATCGGTAAAAGTTTCCATTTCAGAGGAAGGAATGAAAAAATATCAAAATAAGCTGCAGGAGAACAGCAGCGATTTAAAAGAGATCATGGAGCAAAGGGATAAATTGTTGTCTGGGGAAATTATGCCCGCAACAGATTATAGTTTTGATTTAGGTAATGCATTAGCAGCTTTGAAGGAGGATGGTGTATATCTTTCAATAGAGGAAAAAGCAGAGAATTTGTTTAAAGCATATGCAAACTTGTATGATGATATTGTACAGGGTTATGAAAGTGGTACAAGAGAAAAGTATGTGCAAGATTCGGCGATGGAAAGCGGATATCGTAAACTTACTATGGAAGAGGAAATAAATTCTTTGGATGCAGCCTATAAAAAATATACGGAATTTTTAGAAACACAGACACAATTGATGCCTCGAATTGTTGACGCATACAAAAAATACATGAAAAAGTTAGCAAAAATTGGTGCTGACAGAGCAGAACTGGCTAATAAGGCGAAGGATGTGTATGCGAGGTTAAAAGAAGAGTTACCGAAAAATATAAGCGAAAAAATGATCGAAGCATCAAAAGCATTTGCAAAGCAATACACGTCAAAAAAATTCTAAAACAAGTTTTTTGTTTCGTATAAGTAATTGCCATAGCTGCTTTTTAGGAATGGTAGTCGCATTTTTTACAATGTGCCATAGTCTCGTCGGTGTTTTCTTTATAGAAAAGTCCGGACCACTTGCAGATGCTTTGCAGGATTGGAACGACGGACATGCCCTTTTCCGTGAGGGAGTATTCAACCCGCGGGGGAATCTGATCATAAGATTTACGGTCAACAATTCCTTCGGTGATGAGTTCTTTTAGGGAACCTGTGAGCACGGCATCTGTGATGTTTCCCATTTCTTTTCTGATTTTGCTATATCTAAGTGTTCCCATATCTGCAAGTACGCAAATGATTCTGGAATTCCACTTACCTCCGAAAATATTTATACCATATTCAAGCGGACAACGGATATCATCTTCTAATTTTTTCTGATACATAACATTCTCCTTTGAAAATTGTTTTTTAAGATCATGAACTCGCGCTTTCGCGCTTTATCGCTGCCTACGCAGCTGTTCATGATCGTCATTCGCCGCTCGCGATGAATAGGCTCTGCCTGCTCCCGCTCGCTAACGTTCATTATATCATCATTAGATAAGAAATGAAAGTTACTGTAATTATATAGTAGTAATAAAAGAAGGAGCATTTTTGTGACATAGTTTGATGCATTTTCCGCAACCTGTGCACTTTTCAGGAAAAACAAGACTCTTGAATCCAATTTGCATTTTTATGGCGTTGGAAGGACAGTTTTCAATGCAGGCGCCGCAGCCAACACATTTATCTGGATTGATAAAAGCTACCTGTGTATGATTCATATAAGTATATTCTCCTCTGGAAAAGAAAGGGGGCAGACAAAGCCTGCGCCCCATGGAAACAAATCAGTTCAAGCTGATTATAATACTTTCTTGTTTTCTGCGCCCGGAGTTGTGACAATGACCTTATCAGGTGTGATGACAAGTGCTCCCTTGGCAGTTGCTGCTCCGTTAAACATTTTTTCAACCATTGCCTTGAAGGTATCAACAATTGTACCTTCTGTTATATACTCAGCAGTTCCTTTAATCTGGTAACCCTCTAAGTTTGCTGCATCATATACAGAGACTGCAAGTTTTCCGTTGTTTGCTTTGATGTTATTTAATGTAGTTTCTAGGAATACATCACCGACAGCAAGTTTTCCGTCTTGAGTAATCATCTTAAATGCTACCGGTACAACATTTGGTTCACCATCTGCACAGGTTGCAAGGTCCCACATACTCGTTTCTAATAATTTTGTTACGTTTTCATTCAACATAAGATCGCCCTCCATTGATATTAATATAACTCGCGTACGCAGCGAGCCAAATACAGGATTGCCTGCATTTGTCGGCTGCGTATGAGTCAAATATCCCATCTTTGTTTTGGGGTATTTGATTGCTGCAGAAATTACTTCTGCTTTACTATGCTCACAGTATAGGAAAATCACAACAGAAATACAAGATATTAACAAATTTATGAGTTACTATTAAATTTCATAGTGAATTGCATTTGATGGCATGTGGCGTTATAGTATAACCGTTATATGACGAAAATTATGAAAGAAAGTGTTTCAATGCTGCGGCCAGTGAAATGTATCGACAAATTCGAGATAAGTATTTGTATAAGGAGATGAAGCTTAAATGAGTGAAGACTGTTCTCATAATTGTGAGCATTGCAGTGAAAATTGTGATGAGCGTACAAAGGAAAGGCAATAGGACTGCTGTGTTGGATGCGGACATTACAGGCCCGTCTATTCCCCAAATCTTTGGTATTCATGAACATGTTGGAGGAGAAGATGTTATAATTCCGGCAATTTCTAAAAATGGGATGAAAGTAATGTCTGTAAATCTTTTGACAGATAATGAAACGGATCCGGTTGTCTGGAGAGGTCCGATGATTGCGGGCGCAGTAAAGCAGTTTTGGACAGAGGTTCTCTGGGGAGATATAGACTATATGTTTATTGACATGCCGCCCGGAACAGGGGATGTGCCGCTTACTGTATTCCAGTCCATTCCGGTAAATGGGATTGTAATTGTAACGTCACCGCAGGAATTGGTGGGAATGATTGTTGAAAAGGCAGTAAAAATGGCAAATATGATGAATATTCCGGTTCTTGGACTGGTAGAAAACATGAGCTATGCAGTTTGTCCTGCCTGTGGTGAAAAACTACATATTTTTGGAGAAAGTCATATTGAAGACATTGCAAAGAAATACAAAATTTCCAGCTTAGCGCAACTGCCGATTGATTCCAACCTGGCAAAGGCTTGTGATCTTGGAGAGATTGAACAGTATCAGGGTACGCTGCTTGATGAAATCTTAGAGAATCTATAAAATGGTATTATTTTCTTCAAAGAATGTTTGGAAAGCCTGATTTCTGTTTTGAAATTAGGTCAAAACAATTTCATGAAACGTCTGCGAAGAAGGCATTCTTTTGCAGACGTTTTTGTAAATTCCGGTGAATTTTAAGGGAAGAAAACTATGCGCCATGTTTTTTATTCCTGCTTCAAATCTTTAATCTTGCACTATGTTTGTACTTCACGTGAAGAAATTTTTGTGTTAGTCTATAATTAACAAAACAGGAGAGAGGCAGGAATGCCTCTGATGCGCTGGCATATGGGGAGTGTTGTGTGAATAGTACAGTATAATATTCTAAAATGGGGGGAAGCTTTATGAGCCATGAGATCATCATCACCGTATTGATTGAAAATACATCAGATGGCGTGCTTGCCTGCGAACATGGGCTGAGTCTTTTTATCGAATATGCAGGAAAACAGATATTGCTGGATGCGGGAAGTACGGATGCTTTCTATGAGAATGCGGAGGCTTTGGGTGTTTCTCTGGCTGGGCTGGACGCTTATGTCCTTTCCCATGGGCATTATGACCATTCCGGAGGATTTGAGAAATTGTTTTGCTGCGTTCCGGCTGCAAAGGTATATGCACGAAAAGAAGCACTGGATGTTTATCTATCCGCTGCAGGAGGGATGCACGAGATTAGTGTACCGCAGAAGGTAGCATCTGACCGGGACAGATTCCTTCTGGCGGATGGCATTAGAGAAATACTTCCCGGAATAATCCTTGTACCGCACAGTACAAAGGGACTTGACCAGATCGGAGAAAAATGCAGCCTGTACAAAAGGCAGGATGATCAAATTGTCCCTGATGATTTTGCTCATGAACAGAGTTTGGTGATTGACACCTCCAATGGCCTGGTTATTTTCAATAGCTGCTCCCACGCAGGTGCTGCCAATATCATACGGGAAGCCAAGGATGCCTGTGGGAAAAAGCGGATTTATGCATATGTCGGCGGCTTGCATATGAAGGGTAAAAAGGATGGTAAAGAAATCTGTGCTTTTTCAGATGAGGAGATCGATTCGCTTTGTGACATTTTCCGACAGGAAGGTATTGAGAAGATTTATACCGGACACTGCACTGGCACGCCGGGGTTTGAGAAGCTCCAAAGCCGGCTTGGAAACAGGATACACCGGCTTTCAACGGGTTTGCGGTTTGAACTGTAAAACATTGCAAGGGTATCAGAAAAATAGTAAGATGTGACAGGAAAAATACATGCAGGAGCGTTACAAATAGTTTTGATGGCATTCCATCGCGTGAAACGCTCCGGAATGGGGATTATTGTGAAAGAACGAAAAGAAATTTTGGACTATGGGATGACGCTGCCGGATGTGTATATGGATGCGCCGTTTCACGATACTAACTGGATTTTGCTCCGCTATAAAAAGAATAAGCGGGCTTTTGCATGGACGTATGAGCGGAATGGGATGATCTGTGTTAATGTAAAGGTAGATCCGGAGTGGAGGGATTTCTGGCGGAGTACATATGCCTCTGTCCTGCCAGGGTATCATCAGAATAAGGAGCACTGGAATACGATTATTTTAGACGGGAGTATCCCAAATGATGAAGTGAAACGGATGGTGGCGGAAAGCTATGATCTGATTGTGAAGAAAAAAGCAGGGAAGTGACAGCAAAAATGAGAATAGCGGTGTGTGATGATGAGAAAGCAATCAGGAAGTTAATCGGGGATAAAGTCAGAAAACTTTATCCTCAGTCAGAGCTTCTTTTTTTTGAAAGCGGGGAAGAGCTTCTCGCACGGGAGTGCCAGCTGGATATTTTGTTTTTGGATATTCAGATGCCGGGCAGAAATGGGATGGAAACAGCAAGGGAGCTGCGCAGAAAAGGAAGGAATACCATACTGGTTTTTGTGACGGCAATCGAGGAATATGTATTTCAGGCATTTGATGTGGGAGCATTCCATTATTTGGTCAAGCCGTTTACGGATGAGAAATTCCATGAGGTTATGGCAAGTGCAGTAAGCAGTGTCCGTGAAAGAGAGGATAAAGAAGAAGCAGAGAAAAAAGAAAAATATATGATGGTCAGCTCCGGTGGCAGCCATATAAAAATTCTATTGGATGATATTGTATATGCAGAGGTGTTTAACAGGAAAATAATCATCCACAAAAGAGATAGCACAGTTGAATACTATGGAAAGCTGTCAGATTTGGAAAAGTCGCTGGGAGAAGATTTTTTTCGCCCTCACAGGGCATATTTAATTCATTTTAAATATGTTATGAAATATAATGCCACATCTATTACGATGGAAAATGGAAGTGTGATTATGGCGAAGGCAAAGTTTCCGGAGTTTGTAAAAAAATATTTACAATATAACCGGAGGAAAGGAAAAGAGATTGTTTGAGTATGGTTGCATATGCGTGGGCAATTACATCCTATAGTTCTATTTTCGTAATCCTGTTGATTACAGGCATCTGTTTTGCCTGCTTTGTGCGTCCGTATCTGGCAGATAAAAGGACAGCATGGTATGTGGGGATTGCATATTGTGCGATGATGCTTGTGCTGTATTTAATACCATTTAGATTGAATAATTTTATGGCATATGCAGCAGGTGTATTGGCGGCATTTCTTGTTATGTATGCAATGGACCGGCGGAATATGGAACAGAAAATATTTCTTGCGGTAACATTTTTTTCGCTGCGGTGGTTATCCATTGCAATGGCAGATAAAATAGATTCTGCATTGTCTGCGGTAATCGTAATGCAGAAAACGCTTGCGGCAAGGCCGTGGGTGCAGTATGGGATTTATCTGGCAACGAAGGTGCTTAACATAGTAATCAGCTTTCTTCTTATTGCAGCAGCGATGCATCTTTTGAACAGGGCAGTTACATACAAAAAGGGAAATATGACAAAAACAGAGCTTATTATGTTATTGATGCCGTCCTTTTCTGCCATAACAGGGTATGGCATTCTTCAGTTTTATCAAAACATATATGAGAAGGATACGGGAAAAAGCCTGACAAATGTCTATGGAATTTACGGAGCTTTCAGTTTTTTGCATTATCTTGTTTCTGTTGTTTCGATTCTTGTGATGGCGGTTATGTTTCAAAGGGTAAAAGCTGTACAGGAAGAAGCGGCGGGGCAGAAGCTGGTACAAAGCCAGGCTGCGGATATGAAAAAGCATATTGGTGAAGTTGAAAAGCTGTACCGGGACATTCGGCTGCTGCGGCATGACATGGGAAATCACATACAGACTATAGAACATCTGATTGAATGCAACGAAAAGGAAGAGGCGGTCCGCTATACTGCCAGATTAAGGAAAGAATGGCAGGAGACAGGAAATGGCATTCAATCGGGCAATCCTGTCACGGATGTTATTCTGATGGAAAAGAAAAAACAGGCGGAGGAGCAGAATATAAGGTTTCACTGTGATTTCCATTATCCGGAAGGGAAAGGCATTGACGCATTTGACATCAGCGTGATTTTAAACAATGCATTGGATAACAGTCTGGAAGCAGCAGGTGGAAATTCGCCCTACATCAGAATCACATCCTACTGCAAAAACAATATATTTATGATCGTTATAAGCAACAGTTTTGAGGGCTGGCTTGTGACAGATGAAATAAATGGACTTCCGGTTTCTGGAAAAACGGATGCCGGACACGGTCTGGGGCTTTTAAATATTCGCAGAGTGGCGCAGATATATCTTGGCGACATTGCATTGGAGCAGGAAGAGGGGAAAGTTGTTTTGACTGTTATGCTGCAGTTCCAATAGGAATAAACGCTTAAAATGCAAGAAAATTTTGTTTTATTATTGCCTGTTTACAACAAAAAAAGGGCGGCTCACAACATTCTGCTTGATTGCAGGAAATGGAATACCGATAAAATGAATGTAAAAACATAAGGAAACGGACTTCAATAATAATTACAATCAGGAAAATCTTATCCCCGCCCAGAGGGGATTTATTCCAGAACGGAGGTTATCATGGTAATTAGTGGAAACATTGGGGCGAGCGCAAATTCACAGTCACTTTTTGGCGTTGGTCAGGCAGCCGATTCCTGCAGCAGAGCGATTCAGAAACAGATTGAAAATGTTCGCAGGCAGCTGCAGGAGTTATCATCCAACGGGGAGCTGTCGATGGAAGAGAAGATGAAAAAAAGGCAGGAGCTGCAGCAGGAAATTGCGGATCTAAACAATCAGCTTCGGGCGCATCAGATGGAAGTAAGAAGACAGGCACAGAAAAAGAGTGAAAATTCCATGGATGATATGCTGTGCGGAAACCGTCAGCCGCAGAAAGAATCAACAAAAGCCGGGACAGGTCTTTCGGCGGCGTCTATGCAGGCGGTTCTTTCTGCAGATAATTCCATGAGGCAGGTGCAGACGCAGTCGCAGGTTAAGACTGGACTAGAGGGAAGAGCCGGGGTGCTAAAGGCTGAAATCAAACAGGATGCCGGAGGAAATACCGAGGCAAAGGAGGCGGAGCTTGCGGATGTGGAAGAAAGGGCAAATAATGTGATATCCGCACAGATGAGTGCGTTGTCGGATATGCACAGAAGTCTTGAAAAAGTCGCAGAAGAGGACGGCAGCACCGACTCGGAACAGGAGTAATCAGGAAGAGCTCCGCTTTCTTTTATCTACTTGCAGCAATCATTGCATTTGCTTTCAAATTCTATTATAATACTTTATACAGAAAGGACAGTCTGGTCATTCTCTGACTGTCCTTCAGTTTTGATATCATCAGGCGGTAATCCGAAATGTCAATTACAAACCGAACCATAATTTATGCAGCAAATACGGCAGAACTGAAGGATGAATACTTATACCATGCATCTTATCGAAGGGTTACGGATGAGAGGAAGAAAAAGGTGGACAGTTTATGCCTTCCAAGGGATAAAAGGCTGTCTCTTGGAGCAGAGCTTATCCTGCTTCATGGATTAAGAGCACGGAACATAAATTCTACAGAAATAAAATACAGGTATGGCGAAAAGGGCAAGCCATACCTTGTGGGAGAGAGCGGTGTGTATTTTAACCTGTCACATGCAGATGAAATGGTTATCTGTGCAGTCTCTTTCCTGGAGATTGGCTGTGATGTGGAAAAGATTACCAATTTAAAAGGGGAAATTGCAAGGCGGTTTTTTGATGGCAGAGAATATGAATGGATCGCTGACCAAAAAACAGAGATGCTTCAGCGGGAGATGTTCTTTCGGCTGTGGACACTGAAAGAGAGCTTCATAAAAGCAACGGGCAGGGGACTGAGCCAGCCCATGAACTCCTTTTGCATTCGTTTTAACAGGGAGGGGCTTTTAGAGAATCTAAAGTATCAAAACGAGACATATTATTTTCAGGAAATTAATTTATGTGAGAATTATAAGTGCGCTGTATGCGGACTGGACAAAAATATTAGTGCAAAAAACGGCGTGCTGCTTGAGAGGCTGAATTTCCGTGATGAGTTAAATAGTTAGGCCGAATGGTATAAATCAGGAGAAAATCAAACATAGTTTATAGAAAAAGAGGTTAAAATATTTCGTATGAAAAATAAAGAGATTAAAATATTAGGGATGGCTTCTGCTGCGTTCAGCGTTTTTATGGTGTCCGGCTGGTCATTTTTTGAAACCATGATTCGCTGTAAAAACAAAAAAAAGCAGACGAAAAAGCAATGGTTTCGGCTATCCCATACGACGATTAATCATCCAAGATATAAATTTGAAAAGGAGTATGAGGAAGGCAAGGCATGGTGCAGAGAGCAGTATATGCAGGATTGTTACATAAAAAGTATAGACGGCCTTTTGCTCCATGCATCATATCTGCCGGCCAAAAAGGCAAAACGCTTTGTCATACTGTGCCACGGTTATAAGGGAAGCGGGTTTGGTGATTTTGCGTATATTGCACGTTTTTTACATGAAAATGAGTGCAATTTACTTTTTATAGACCAACGGTGCTGTGGTGAAAGCAAGGGAGAATTTATTACTTTTGGAGCAAAGGAGCAGCATGATATACGGGAATGGGCGTATTTTGTTTCCGAGAGAAACCATGCCAAGCTGCCTGTTTATCTTTATGGAGAGTCCATGGGAGCGTCATCGGTGCTAATGGCATCAGGGCATAAACTGCCAAAGGAGGTTCGGGGATTGATTGCCGACTGCGGATTTAGTTCCATGAAAGCGCAGCTCAGGGATATTGCCGCTAACTGGTTTCACTTAAATTTTGTTGAATTGCTTTTGTTCCGCGTAGATTTGTTCTGCCGGTTTTTTGGCGGATTTGCCATGAAAGAGGCAGATGCTGCAGCAGGCCTAAAGAGAAATAAAAGGCCGGTTTTATTTTTTCATGGAGAAAAGGATACATATGTTGTCCCAAAAAACACAAAATATAATTATACGTTATGTACAGCCCCAAAGGAGATTTTGATTATACCGGAGGCAAGGCATCTTTGCAGTGCATACGAAGCGCCGGAATTATATAGGAAAAAACTGTTGGAATTTTTTAACAGGTATGACGGATAAGTCTCGGTCAAATTGAAGTTAAATGTTTGTTAACTCCTTTAGGGGGTAGAAATAAAAAATAAAGTGTGATAGTTTTTTAGGAGGAAAAAATAAGGAGGTAATCCATGAAAGAGTATTATCCTTTAACAGCAGCGCAGAAAATGCATTATGACTGGATTAAGAAATACGGTACGCAGCAGGTGTCAGGTGTCAGTGTTGTGGCAGCTTTGAAATCTGCTCTTGATTTTGGGCTTCTAAAGAAATGTATTCAGTTGGAATTTGAGCGTTACGGCTGTATGAGAATTCGCTTTACAAAGGCAGATGAAAAGGGAGAGATAAAGCAGTATATTGTTAAAAAAGACACAAGAGATATTCCCTTAAAGGATTTATCGGGGATGAGCCTTGATCAGGCAGACAATCTTATGCAGCAGTGGGCATATGAAACCTTTGAGGGAGATGACATACCGCTGTGTGACGTTGCGATGGTAAAGCTTCCCGAGGGTTATAATGGTTTCTTTATCCATATGGATCACAGACTTATTGATTCCTGTGGACTGGTTGTTATGATTAACGACCTGATGCAGTTATATACACATTACAGATTTAAAGCAGCCTATCCGGATGATCTGGCAGATTTTGAGGAAACGCTGGTAAAAGATCTGAAAAGGGCAAATAATGAAAAGCGTTTTGCAAAGGATAAGAAGTTTTGGGACGAGCAGCTTGATACCCTGGGAGAGCCTCTCTATTCTGACATTCAGGGGCCTGCGGTCCTTGAAAAATCAAGAAAGCTTCACAATGATAAAAATCTCAGGGCTGCGGATATAGAAATGAATCAATTATTTGTTGAGGTAAAGGATTATTATCTGGAGCCTGAGCCAACGAAAAATTTGCTTGATTTTTGTATGAACCATCAACTTTCCATGACGAATCTTTTGCTTCTTGGAATCCGAACCTATCTGTCAAAGGTAAATAACGGACAGGAAGATATTACGATTGAGAATTTTATCTCCAGGCGTTCCACTCATGATGAATGGACATCAGGAGGGAGCAGGACGATCATGTTTCCATGCAGAACCGTAATTCCTGCAGAGACAGAATTTCTGGCAGCAGCTTATGAAATCCAGAATGTACAGAACAAAATTTATATGCATAGCAATTACGATCCTGCACTAATCCGGGAAGAAATGAGAAAACGATACCATACTCCGCGCAATACGGCGTATGAAAGCTGTTATCTCACATACCAGCCAATGCCTGTCAAGATGGATAATCCGCATCTTGAGGATATTCCGCAGCATTCCAAATGGTTTGCAAACGGTGCGGCTACCAAAAAAATGTATTTAACGGTATCCCACACGGGAAATGGCGGAATGAATTTTTCTTACCATTATCAGACGGCTCAATTACAGGAACATGACATGGAGCTTTTATATTATTATATGATGCGTATCCTTTTTAAGGGGATAGCGGAGCCTGATATGACGATCGGTGAAATCATAGAACAGGTTTAAGATTCGGCAGCAAATAAAATTACAAAATAAAACATGAAATCATTTATTATGGAGGGAAAAATGACACAGGAGATGCAGTTTAAGAAAATAGTAGCACAGTATTGCGAGACAGCAGCAGAGGATATTACAGATGACATGAGATTTCGGGAGGATTTGGGATTTTCTTCTCTTGGATTTATGTCCTTTTTGGGAGAACTGGAGGATACCTTTGACGTAGAGCTTGATGAGGAGGATGCCTTACAGGTTGTTACTATTTCCGAGGCGTTTGAATTGTTGAAGAAATTGCAGCAGGAGAGTTAGTGTGCAGATTCTTTTTTGGCGGCTGAAATTTTGCAGATATGGGAAAGGACATGGTAATTCGTATGGAAAAACTGATTCGGGATATATTAGAAGAAAGTGAAAAAAGTTATTCGGACATAACGGCAGTAAAATGGCTGTGGAAAAAGGAAATTCAGGAGGAAAGCTACGCCACACTGATGGAACATGCCGTCCAGCTGAGAAAGGGATTGCTGGCAGAAGGCTTTCAGGGGAAACATATTGCCCTTATTGGAACCAGCTCTGTAGAATGGATTGAATGCTATCTTGCAATTATTACCGGAAAAACAGTTGCAGTGCCGCTTGATGCAGGACTTCCGGATGACGATTTAATTGACCTGATCAACCGTTCCGACTCGGAAGGACTTTTTTTAAGTCCGAAAAATAAAGCGCTCCTTGAAGCGATTCTCACACAATGCCCGAAAATCAGAAAGGTCTGGCTGCTTCAGGAGGAAGAAGCAAATGCTGAAAATGAGAAGGCAGAGTCCCTTTCTAAATTAAAGGCGGCTTCTCAAAATGGGGCGATGGATTCAGACAGACCAGCTCCGGAAGATATAGCAACCATTATTTTTACTTCAGGAACAACAGGAAAAAGCAAAGGGGTTATGCTGACGCAGAACAATCTGGCGACAAACGTTAGCTCTGTGGATTACTGGTCAGAGCCGGGCACTGTCTTGCTGAGCGTTTTGCCTATTCACCATGCTTTCTGCCTGGTTATGGACTGGCTAAAGGGATTTTCTTTAGGCACTACGATATGTATCAATGATTCCTTACTTCATATGGTGAGAAATATGAGTGTATTTAAACCAGAGGTAATGCTTATGGTGCCGCTTATGATTGAGACCATTTACAAGAGGCTCACAGCAGCGGATCCTGCTATTCCGAAAAATATTTTGGCAGAGAAAGTTTTTGGAGGAAACCTTAAAATCATATTTACCGGAGGAGCGCATCTTGATCCGTATTATATAGATCAGTTTGCTGAATATGGTGTAGATGTATTAGAGGGATATGGCATGTCAGAGTGTTCGCCGGTTATCAGCTCAAATACGCCGAAAGATCATAAGGCAGGTTCGATCGGAAAGCCGCTCTCAAACGTTGAGGTTGCGTTTGAGGATGGAGAAATTCTTGTAAAAGGCACCAGTGTTATGAAGGGCTATTACAAGATGCCGGAAGAAACAGCACAGACGCTTAAGGACGGATGGCTTCATACGGGAGATAAGGGCTACATGGATGAAGACGGTTTCCTGTTTATAAATGGACGTGTCAAGAATCTGATTATTCTTTCAAACGGGGAAAATATTTCTCCGGAGGAAATTGAAAATAAGATTGCCTTAGGAGAACTTGTAGGTGAGGTAATTGTAACGGGTGAGAACAATGGACTTACTGCAAGAATTTATCCGGAGCAGGAGGCTGTGGCTGCGAAAGGACTGGATGAGGAAGCCGTGAGAAAGGAATTGCAGGAATTTTTGGATCAATACAACAAAAATCAGCCTACGTACCGTCAGATCACGGGATTGGTTGTAAGAAAAAATCCGTTTATCAGAAGTTCAACAAAGAAAATCAAGAGACAGGAAGCCATGATTGACGAGGCGGTGCTTCCTACGACATAAAAGGGAGCATGCCATCCGTAAATGCCTGCGTAAGAATTTCTGCGATAACCTCTGGGGGAGTCTGAAATTTTTCCCTGGTCCATTTGTGAAGTACGCCAAGCACGCTGCCAATGGTACAGGCGATCATATAAGAAAATTCGTCTTTACTATGGTTGGAAGGGGTTGTGGTTTTCGTAACATTGGATACATAGTGGTGAAATAAAGTCATCAGTTTTTCGAAAAAGGTATCGCCTCTGGGGCTGCCGAGAAGGGTAGCCAAAAATACATTTGTCATGGTGTACTGGCAGATTGTTAAAAAATAAGACTTACACATATCACGGTCATCCTTGGGATGAAAGGTTTCCATGAGGGCAAATATATCATTAATTGTTCTATCTTCAATAACAGATACAAGAGCCGAAATATTTTCGTAGTGGTTATAAAAAGTGCTTCGAACGATTCCGGCTCTTTTTATTACATCAGATACGGTTATTTTGTCTAAAGCTTTTTCCTTCAGCACTAAAAAAAATGCATCATATATGGCTTCGTCAACTACATTGTATCTTTCATCCGTTATGGTATCAGACATATCCGCCTCCTTTTTGGATTGCATTTGCTTTCGGATTTCATTATAATAAATTTATGAAAAAAGGGCAAGCTTCTGTTTGGAACATGCATGGTCTGCAGCAATGGAGGAATCAGTATGGATCATTTTAATGAATCGGCACGATTTGTTTTACATTCGGAATACAAACCAACCGGAGATCAGCCGGAAGCCATCAAAGCTCTTGTAAATGGTTTCCGGGAGGGCAATCAATTCCAAACCCTTCTCGGTGTTACCGGTTCCGGAAAAACTTTTACGATGGCGAATGTCATTGAGCAGTTAAACAGGCCTACCCTGGTTATTGCCCATAACAAAACACTGGCGGCACAGCTGTATGGTGAGTTTAAGGAATTTTTCCCGGAGAATGCAGTGGAATATTTTGTGTCCTACTATGATTATTATCAGCCGGAGGCATACGTGCCTTCTTCGGATACTTATATCGAAAAAGATTCTTCCGTAAACGATGAGATTGATAAGCTGCGCCATTCGGCAACGGCAGCGCTGACTGAGCGCAGGGATGTGATTATTGTGGCAAGCGTGTCCTGCATATATGGGTTAGGCAGCCCGATTGATTACCAGAATATGACAGTAAATCTGCGGCCGGGGATGGTAAAGGACCGGGATGATGTGATCAGGCGTCTGGTGGAAATACAGTATACGCGCAATGATATGGATTTTAAGAGAGGAACGTTTCGTGTCAGGGGGGATGTTCTGGAAATTTTTCCGGTTAACCAGTCAGATAAAGCAGTTCGGGTTGAATTTTTTGGGGATGAAGTGGACCGGATTACAGAAATAGACGTGCTGACCGGGCAGGTTAAAACAGAATTAGAGCATATTGTTGTTTTTCCGGCGTCACATTATGTAGTAGAGGCAGAAGCCATGGAGCGCGCGATTCGGGACATTGAGCTTGAATTGGAAGAGCGGGTGCGTGAATTTCAGAGTGAAGGGAAGCTGTTGGAGGCACAGCGGATTTCAGAGAGGACAAATTTTGATATTGAAATGATGCGGGAGACAGGCTTTTGTTCCGGAATTGAAAATTATTCCAGACATTTGGCCGGCTTAAAGCCGGGAGAAACACCGAATACGCTGATGAATTATTTTTCGGATGATTTTTTGATTTTGATTGATGAGTCCCATATTACCATACCGCAGATCCGTGGAATGTATGCCGGTGACCGCTCGAGAAAGGAAACACTGGTGGAGTATGGCTTCCGGCTCCCTTCTGCGCTTGATAACAGACCGCTTAACTTTCAGGAATTTGAAGGATTTATAAATCAGATGCTTTTCGTTTCGGCAACGCCAAATGTATATGAAGATCAGCATGAGCTTGCCAGAGTGGAGCAGATTATCCGGCCTACCGGTCTGTTGGATCCGGAGATTGCTGTTCGTCCGGTGGAGGGGCAGATTGATGATCTGATCGGTGAGATCGGCAGAACGACAGAGGCGGGAAACAAGGTAATGGTTTGTACCCTGACGAAAAAAATGGCAGAGGATTTGACCGATTATATGAAGGAAGTGGGGATTCGTGTGAAATATCTTCATTCTGACATTGATACATTAGAACGTTCGGAGATCATTCGTGATATGCGCATGGATTTGTTTGATGTTTTGGTGGGAATCAATCTGCTTCGAGAGGGGCTGGATATTCCGGAAATTGCGCTGGTTGCAATATTGGATGCGGACAAGGAAGGATTTTTGCGCTCGGAAATTTCATTGATACAGACGGTGGGACGTGCGGCAAGGAATGCGGAAGGTCATGTTATCATGTATGCAGATACGATTACAGATTCCATGCGCAATGCGATTGAGGAAACAAACCGGCGCCGCGCCATTCAGATGAAGTACAACGAAGAGCATGGCATCACTCCGCAGACCATTAAAAAGGCTGTTCGGGAGGTAATGCGTATCTCGAAGAAGGTAGATGCGAAGGAATTTGATCTGGATAAAGACCTGGAATCCATGAACCGGAAAGAGCTTGGCGTTGTATTGAAAAGCATACAGAAAAAGATGAATGCAGCAGCGGCAGATTTAAATTTTGAAGAGGCGGCTGTACTTCGCGACCAGATGATTGAGATAAAAAAACAGATGCAAAAGCTTTGAGTGCAATATTTTTTGTTTTACAGGAAGGGAAAGACGATGAAGATAGGTGTTGACTATTATCCGGAGCAATGGGATGAGAAGCTTTGGGAAGAGGATGCAGACAAAATGAAAGAAGCGGGAATTGGGATTGTCCGCATGGCAGAGTTTGCGTGGAGCCGTCTGGAGCCGGAAGAGGGAGAGTATGATTTTAGCTGGCTTGACCGGGCGGTTCGTTTGTTTGAGGACAGAAAAATCGAAGTTTTTTTGTGTACGCCTACAAATTGCCCTCCGCAGTGGATGTTTGAACGGTATCCGGAAATTATTCAGGTGGATAAAACCGGAAAGAGAATACCGATTGGCATCCGTGGGCACCGCTGCCTGAACAGCCCGGTTTATCGGTCTTTCTGTCAGAAAATGATTGTAGAAATGGTATCCCGTTATAAGGACTATAAAGCAGTTATCGGTTATCAGATTGACAATGAGCTGGAGGCGAACCACTGCTGCTGTCCGGTTTGTGCAGACAAATTCAGGAGCTATATTCAGGCGAAATATAAAACAATACATGCGGTGAATCAGGCATATGGCAACACGGTATGGAGTGGGGAATATTCTGATTTTTCGCAGATTACTCCTCCCTTTGGCAAATTTCAGACATGGCTGAATCCTTCATATATGCTTGATTTTCACCGCTATGCATCCGAGAGTACGGCTGACTATGTGAATTTTCAGCGGCAGTGTATCCATTCTATTGATCCGGATGCCTTGATTACAACAAATAACTGGCTTTGTGAGAATATGCCGGATTTTTATGATCTGTTTGAACCGCTAGATTTTGTATCTTATGATAATTACCCGGCGGCGGTGCTGCCGGATAACCCGGAAACCTTGTATTCGCATGCGTTTCATTTGGATTTAATGCGCGGAATTAAAAAAAAGAACTTTTGGATTATGGAGCAGCTCAGCGGAGGACTTGGAAGCTGGATGCCTATGTCGCCAATGCCAAAGCCGGGGATGATCAAAGGGTATTCTTTGCAGGCAATTGCGCATGGTGCGGATGCGGTCATACATTTTCGCTGGAGAACGGCGGTGTCTGGTGCAGAGATGTTTTGGCATGGTCTGTTGGATCATAGTAATGTGCCGGGGAGAAGATATCAGGAGTTTTGTGATTTGTGCCGGGAGGTGGAACAGCTTCAGGAGCTGTCTGGTTCCGTAGTTCAAAATAGCGTTGCGATTTTGTATTCTTCAGAGCAGGAATATGCGTTTAAAATACAGCCGCAGGTAGAGGGAATGGATTATTTTACACAGCTCAGGGCGTACCATGACGCATTTACTGCGCTGGGTATCGGCGTTGATATTGTGGACTGGCATAGCACATTGGCAGAATACCGTGTTGTGGTTGCGCCAACTCTGCTGGTTACCGATTCGCAGATTATTTCACAGCTTCACAATTTTGTCCGTGAGGGCGGGCGGCTTATTCTGACAAATCGCAGCGGCGTAAAGGATATATACAATAAATGTATTATGGATCCGCTTCCAACCGTTTTTTCGGATTTGACGGGGGTAACCGTGAAGGAGTACAACCCGATTGGCACGCAGAAGCAGAAGATTGTGGCAGGGGAGCAGGGCGGATTTTTTGACAGGGAATCCGAATCCGGGGAAACTTTTTTTTGCACGCTGTGGTGTGATATTTTAGATGCTGCAGATGCCAGTGTGCTGGCGCGATATGGGGAGGACTATTATAAGGGGGAGGCGGCGATTACAGAGCATGCCTGTGGGAAGGGTATGGTCTATTACGTCGGAACGGTATTAAACCGAAGCGGGATGCGTTCGCTTGCCGGGCATATAGCCCGACAGGCAGGGCTTTCGGTAAAAGAGGGGCTTCCGTTCGGTGTGGAACGGACGGTCCGCCAAAAGGATGGCAGGAAGTGGATTTTTTATTTTAACAATACCGACGCTGTAAAGCGCTTTTGTGTGGAGGAAAAGGGCACTTTACTGTTTGATGAAGAGCTTCCTGCAGATGGTGAGTTACTGACATTCCGGCCATTTGAAATGAAAATTATCCGGTCGTAGCCGTTTTGCCCTGCCGGCCTTTGTCTAAGGCGATTTCATGTTGCAAAACGGATAGGGGAGGAGTATAATTGAAAAAAATGGAAGGTGGCGGATATGATGGTAAACAGTATTGCTAATACAGGGCAAATAAAAAATATTTATTATTATGCAAATACGCATTATAATCAGGTGCATACGTCCGCTGTCACACCGGTATCAGGCGTTTCATCGCTTTTTTCTGTGGCAGATCAGGAAGATCGCCTGCATGCAGCAGTTTTTTATCAGAATGATTCTGATAAGGCCTTTCTTCAGGACAATGCAGTTGCAGCAAAGGAAAAGGCAGAGCTGACGACAGCATATGAGGATCAGATTGTGGTCCGCTACGATCAAAGCAATCCGTATGAGGCGGCCAGAATGTCGATGGAGGGTTCTGTGTTATCAGGGATGTATGTCGATTTACTTGCGTAGCAATTTGAGATAGCACAAAAAGGATTTCAAATATGAAATGGTGGAAACGTTTAATTTTTTCGGTCATTAGTTTAATATTGGGATTTGTTTCACTTGATTATTTAATATATGCATTTCGGCTTCTGACCGGCACACAAAATGCTGCAGGGGAGTATCATATTGAGGAAAATGTGCTGTGGCAGCTTTTGGGGGCAGGGCTTTTTATTCTCTGGTTTGTTATATTGGCGTTTTATTATTATCTTTTAAGGAGATCGTCAAACCGTATTGACTGGATTGAACGCGATCGGAAAACAGGAGAGGAACGGGTCAGAAGAAAGTGGTTTGACATCATGTTTCAGGCAGCGCTTTTGCTTACCGGAATTTTTCTCAGATGGTGTTATTTAATGTTTATTTATTTTCCGGAATGTTGATATCAGGAAACAGGCATTGAAAAAGAAGCTGTGCGGACAGCTTCTTTTTTGGGTGGTGCGTATGTATTTTATACATGTAAAAATACACGATAAACATAAAAAGCTTAAATTAGAGCTTCAATATCGATGCTAAAGTCTCTGGAAAGGTCATAGGTTTTTGTGTCTGTAATTACGACTGGTCTGGAAAGCAGATTTTGGTTCAGCAAAACAACCTTTCCTTTTTCACCGTTTGAAAGAAGCACATCTGTATTGACATATGCTTCGATTGTTCGTTTCATAAACAGGTACAGGAGACTTGGCTCATATAATTCCTGTTCTCTCTCGAAAGTAGCAATCACCTTAAACGGACAGATGCCTTTCCGGTATATCCGGTTTGACGTCATTGCGTCATATACATCGGCGATTGCAACGACTGAAGAAAAGTTACTGATTTCCGGACCGGTCAGATGGCGCGGGTAACCGCTTCCATCATAGCGTTCATGATGCTGCAGCGCAGCCAGCTTGATTCGGTTATCTAAATCTTTGGAGCGTAGAATATCATAGCCGAGCTTTGGGTGGGAACGAATCTGTTCAAATTCAGCATCTGTTAATTTACCTGGTTTTGAAATCACTTCAGGCGGAATTTTTAATTTTCCGATGTCATGCAACAGTCCGGACAATACCAAAACATTCAATTCATCCTTTTCCAATCCAAGCCATGTTCCAATTACGCTGCAGATTAGTGCGACATTCATGGAATGCATATAGGTCATATCGTCAAAGCCGCGCAGACATTGCAGCATATCAAAAAGATGAAGTGAATTTCTGGTTCGCGATAATATGTTATCAACATCTGTAAGCATTGAATCGATTACTTCAGTACTGTTTTTAATAACAATATCATTAAGCTGTCCTTTAAATCGTTCTACAGATGTAGTGAAATTGTTTTTAAATTCAATAAACTGTTCTGTCTGTTGGATACGTTCAAAATAAGTAGAATCATTTTGGTTTAAATCAGAGTTGGCTGTATCCTGTGTATTTGCGGCTGGCTCAGTTTCTGCAGAGGCGGTTTCAGATGCCTGCGCATCGGTTTCCTCTGGTATATAGACTTTTACTGAGCGAATGGCATAATACTTTAATTTGTCGATAATATCCGGCGTAAGTGTTGTATGGCTTTGGATTACCAAATGGTTGGTAAAGGTATAAGCTGCTTCGGATACCACCATACCAGGCTGCAAATTTGCTGTAAGAATTTTTTTAGTTTTCATTTTGCTCTCTTCTGCTCCCTTCTGTTTTTGTATCTCGGTATAAACTGTTTTTTGATTTATTTTTGTTGCTATTCACAGTGATTTTGCTGTGTCGGACAGATTGCTGGGCGTTTCCCGGCATGTCGGTGGATGATTGTGAATAGTAATTTATTTGTCGATTCTTCTAAAGAACATGTTTTACAATGGAGGATAATGTGAAAAATGAGCATTAGAGCATTATTGGAAATCACCCCCATAAAATACACTATACAATATTTATTTTAGCACTTCATCCAGCTTCTGGCAAGCATGTTCTGTGTTCCGGTTTCTGATGCCCTCGCAGCTGTAAACAGTAACGGAAAAACACACTAATGCCATTGACAAAGTGGGAATAGTGATTTACACTGAAAATTAATTATTAACGAAACGCTGCACCAGATATATAAGGCATGCATTGGATATAAGGCATGCCTTGGATGTGAGGGATACAGAAGGAGAGACGGGATATGTCAATTAAAAAAATTGCAGAGCAGGTGGGGGTGTCGGCAGCTACTGTTTCCAGAGTTTTGAATAACCCGGAGTATCGTTGTTCTGTTCCTGATCTGCGGGATAAAATATGGGAGGCTGCGATAGCGCAGAATTATGTGCCGAACGAAGCAGCAAGAAATCTGAAAATGGGAATTACACCGGAAAACGGGCAGACATATTACATTAATGTTCTTATGACACGAATGGATGCATCTCAGTCAGACCCGTTTTTTACAGAAGTTTTGCGGGTGGTGGAAAGTGAAATACATAAGAAGCTTTGCATTTTATCCAAAGTATGGTATATGCCGTTTTTTTCAAATGACCGCAAATGCAGGACTATAGACCTGGATCAGAGAATCCGTGAGATGTATGAGGAGACGGGAGGCAAAAATGATGGTTTGGTCATCATAGGGAAATGTAATCAGAAGGCCTTAAAAAAGCTGAATGCCATTTATAAAAACGTGGTTTCAATAAACCGTAATTCTACCAATTATGAAGTGGATGAAGTCCTTTGCGATGGGAAAAAAATTGCATCCATGGCAATCGAACACTTGATTATGCTGGGGCACCGCAGGATTGGTTATGTAGGTGAAAAGCATGATGAAGCGAGGTATAACGGATATCTGGAGACGCTTGGAAAACATGAAATTAATCTGGAACCGGATTATGTTTTTGAGACAAAACAGACAGAGGCAGAAGGCTTTGAGTGCATGGAGAAATTGCTGCAGTCTGAGAATTGTCCGACAGGAATTTATTGTGCAAATGACATTACGGCGGTGGGAATGCTGAAATGTCTGGATAAATTTAAAAGCCGGTATTATATGCCGTCCATCATTTCCAGTGATGACATTGAACAGGCACAAAATACCCGGCCTATGCTCACTACAGTGCGGCTTCCAAAGGATGAAATGGGAAAGTTTGCGATGTATCTTTTACTGGATCGCATACAGGGCGGACATAAGGGGGTAGTGAGGACGGAGATGGAGGGAAAATTGATGATACGAAACAGCTGTGCCCCGGCAGAAGAATGCATTCACCCCATCAGAGGAAAGAAGCCGCATTAAGCGGGGATGAACGCTGTGCTAGAGTATCGGGGTGAGAAAGAGACGCGTTATGGCTAAAAAAGAAAAAGGATACAGGGAGGTTTATTTATGTCTGCAGCAAGTATACTAATCAAACCAGCTTCTGCTAATTGTAATATGGATTGTAAATATTGTTTTTACAAATGTCTGAGCAGCCAGCGGACAGAATACAGCAAAGGGTTTATGTCGGAGGAAACGTTAGAAATGCTTGTAATGCAGGCGATAGATTATGCGGAAGGCTCTCTGACATTCGCCTTTCAGGGAGGAGAACCAACACTTTGCGGTATTGATTTTTATAGAAGGGCTGTTGAGCTGGAAAAGAAATATAATAAGAAAAATTTAATAATAGCCAATACATTGCAGACGAATGGTCTGCTTATCGATGAGGAATGGGCAAAGTTTTTCTCGGAAAATCATTTTTTGGTTGGGCTGTCATTGGACGGCCCGAGAAAGGTTCATGACAAATATCGGACGGGAATTGATGGCACAGGTACTTTTTATTCTATTATGCATACAACTGAATTGTTTGACCGGTATCATGTGGATTATAATATCTTAAGCGTGGTAACGGACGAGGCGGCAAAGAGGGCTTCGTATATTTACAATTTTTTTCGAAAACGGGGATTTTCTTTCTTACAGTTTATTCCTTGCATGGATGAAAAGTCACGCTACGCACAGGGGGAGAAAACGGTCTTTTCCGTGACGCCGGAGCAGTATGGAAGCTTTTTGTGCCAGCTGTTTGATTTGTGGTATGAGGATTATTGCCAGGGGGCAGATATAGAGATCCGTATGTTTTCTAATCTAGCCCAAATGGCAGCAGGATATCCTGCAGAAGAATGCGGAATGAATGGTCGGTGTACCTGTTATTTTGTAGTAGAGGGAGATGGGAGCGTCTATCCTTGTGATTTTTATTGTACGGATACGTGGAAGCTGGGGATGGTAGAAAATTCATTCCAGACGCTGGCCCAATCTGTAAAAGCGAAGCAATTTGTGGAAGAATCACTCTGTCAGCATGAAAAATGCACGCATTGTCCTTACTTTTCTTTGTGCAGGGGCGGCTGCAGGAGATGGAGGGAGCAGTCGGACCAGGGAAAACCGGGTTTAAATGAGTTGTGTCCTGCGTATGAAATGTTTTTTGGTTATGCCGGTGACCGAATCAATAAACTGGGGGAACTGATCAAACGCCGCTATCGTTAGAGAAGGAATCGTAAGAGAAGGAAGGCAGAAAAAACTTGACAATGTAAAAAAAACATAATATAATCAGAAAATGTGGCGTGTGAAAGCTGACCATAGCCCCGGTATAAGCAATCAGACGCAGTTAGTTTGAAATTTATATACGATAGTAAGTTAGGAGGTACTGGGATGAAAAGTTTTATGGCTAGCCCATCCACGATTGAAAGAAAATGGTATGTTGTTGATGCAACCGGTCATACATTAGGACGTCTTGCATCAGAAGTGGCGAATGTATTAAGAGGCAAAAACAAGCCTACTTATACACCGCATATTGATACAGGTGATAATGTTATCATTGTAAACGCTGATAAGATTAAAGTTACTGGTAAGAAATTAGATCAGAAAATTTATTACAGTCATTCCGATTATGTTGGTGGAATGAAAGAGACAAAACTCAAAGATATGCTCGCAAAGAAGCCGGAGTATGTTATCAATCATGCAGTAAAAGGAATGCTTCCAAAGGGTCCGCTGGGACGCCAGATGTTGAGAAAGCTTCATGTATATGCAGGCGCAGAGCATGCTCATGCAGCGCAGAAGCCGGAAGTGTTGGAAATTAAAGAAAGAGCATAAGCTGAGAGGAGGAAGAAAAATTGGCAAAGGCAAAGTTTTATGGGACAGGTAGAAGAAAAAGTAGCATTGCTAGAGTATATTTAGCACCGGGTACCGGTAAGATTACAATCAATAAAAAAGATATAGAAGATTATTTTGGCCTTGAAACATTAAAGATTATTGTTCGTCAGCCGCTGGAGGCTACAAATACTACTGATAAGTATGATGCAAAGATTACTGTTCGCGGCGGCGGTTTTACCGGACAGGCAGGTGCAATTAGACATGGTATTGCAAGAGCGCTTCTTACTGTAGATGCAGATTTCCGTCCAACGTTGAAGAAAGCAGGATATCTGACTCGTGACCCTCGTATGAAAGAGCGTAAGAAATACGGTCTCAAGAAAGCGCGTAGAGCACCACAGTTCAGCAAGAGATAATTCAACCGAATATCAGAGAAAAACAAAAACCCCCGAAGCCAATGCGTTTTCGGGGGTTTCTTTATGTGCGCTTTGCGTCGCACGTTTCTATTGGGTGAAAGTCAGCAATCTGCCGTATTTTTTCTTCCATATCCCGCAATGCTGTTTCACGTTGATATGGCTGAACCTTTTGCCGGCAAACGCTGCGGTCTGGAACGACAAAATTCTGTTGTTCTATCTTTCTTAGGATTTTACGGAATCCTTCTATATCATTATACGCATAGAGATAGCCATTTTGTCCCGGTACAAGCAGCTCCGGAACTGTGCCCACCGGAGTAGAGATTACCGGAATACCTCGTCCCCATGCCTCAATCGTTGTCAGCGGACCGGTCTCGTATACGGAGGAAATGACCATAGCATCGCTTCTTTTGGCATATTCCCATGGATTGTTCCGCCAGCCGACCCATTCTAACTGCCTGGTAATTTCCAGCTGCTGCGCTAATTGCTGCAGGGCATGCCGTTCGTCTCCATCTCCAATCAACCGCAATTTCCAATGCTTTTCTTTCTGTAAAACGTAAAACAAAAACGCTGCATTTTTCTCCTTTGCCAGCCGTCCGATAAAAAGTAGGCGGTGAAACAGGCCCTCTTTTGCAGGAAAATCGGTATCTGGGTAATCGACAGGATTATAAACCGGATAGATCGGAGACAGGCCTTTTGCCTGAAATTGGTTTTTAAGTATATTATTAATAGCAAAATGGGCATCTGCCGACATCAGCTGCTCATAGCTGCCATAACCCACTCTTTGATATTGTTCAATAGGGCAATGCAGCCAGGACACGATTTTGCCTGACAACCCCAGTGCTGTTACCACTTCTCTGGCTATTGTACACATATAGGGCCATCCGGCTGCCAGAATGACGTCCGGTTTATCCTGCCGGCTTTGCATATACTGTGCATAGCAACAGGCAAATTCTTGATAATTATGTCCGTTTCGTCCCTTTAATAATGGATAAAATTCTACGGAGGCGTCCAGCCAGGGTTCGCCTTCCCATACCAGCTGAACCACCCGGAAATGCATCCTTGGGGATTCTAATGTATCCAGCATCGTTTTAATAATATTTTCTACACCGCCGCGTTTCGCTACCGCAATCAGAATTTCTACCACCAGGGGCTTATTGTTTTTTGCTTTCTGCTGCTGTATGTGTTTACAGGATTTGTCCCGCTCTTTGTCATCCATTATTTGCCTCGTTTCTGCGAACTTTAGTTCGCTGCCGTTCCCTGCAAGCTGTTGTGTGTGTTTATACAGACTGATATAATATTAAAAAAATAATATCAAAAGCAGATATGCAAATCAAGGGATTTTTTGCTGCGGATTGCTGTATTGCTGTCTGCTTTTGACCCTGGCACCATATTAAAAATGTATATTTTCTCCGCTTCTGCAAACGCTAGTAAGCAGATAGAAAGAAAGGAGCATAGGATAAAATTTCCTGTGCTCTGCTGACAGGTAAGTTATATTGCCTGTCTGTGTCTTGCAGAGAGGAGAAATCAGATGAAAGATAAAATATTTGGAGTGTTGCAGAGAGTGGGCAGATCATTTATGCTTCCGATAGCAATTCTTCCGGTTGCCGGTCTTTTATTGGGGATTGGCGGTTCATTTACCAACGAAACAATGTTAAAAACATATGGCTTGTTAAATATCATGGGGCCGGGGACTGTGTTTAATGGCATTTTTCAAGTGCTGAGCGCGGCGGGAGATATTGTATTTACCAACCTACCCATTATTTTTGCACTGGGTGTCGCTGTCGGGATGGCAAAGAAAGAAAAAGCAGTGGCAGCGTTAGCTGCAACGATTGCTTTTTTTGTTATGCATGCTTCCATTAGTGCAATGCTGGAGGTAAGCGGTGACGACAGCCACATGCTCCAGGGTGCGGTGACTTCTGTCTGCGGTATCACATCGCTCCAGATGGGGGTTTTTGGCGGAATTATTGTTGGTCTTGGCGTTGCAGCGCTGCACAACCGTTTTTATAAAATTGAGCTGCCGCAGGTCTTGTCTTTTTTTGGAGGCACTCGGTTTGTTCCGATTATTTCTGCACTGGTCTATACACTGGTGGGCATTTTGATGTATTTTATCTGGCCGGCCATTCAGAATGGAATTTATGCAATAGGGGATGTTGTGTTAAGCTCAGGATATGCCGGGACGTGGGTGTATGGCTTTATGGAGCGGCTGCTGATTCCATTTGGGCTGCACCATGTGTTTTACCTTCCGTTTTGGCAGACGGGTGTGGGCGGCAGCTTAGAAGTGGCAGGGAAAGTTGTCGAGGGTGCACAAAATATTTTCTTTGCACAGCTTGCAGATCCGGATACGACCAAATTTGCAGTTTCTGCAACAAGATTTATGTCGGGCAAATTTCCTCTGATGATCTTTGGACTGCCGGGAGCTGCACTTGCAATGTATAAAACGGCAAAACCGGACAAGAAAAAGAAGGTCAGCGGTCTTTTGGTTTCAGCAGCATTGACGTCAATGCTGACGGGTATTACAGAGCCGTTGGAATTTACGTTTCTTTTCGTGGCGCCGCTGTTGTATGGCATACACTGCGTTTTTGCAGGGCTGGCATACATGCTGATGCATGTGTTTGAAGTCGGTGTGGGAATGACCTTTTCGGGCGGATTGATTGATTTATTTTTGTTTGGTATTTTGCAGGGAAATGGAAAGACAAACTGGATTTGGATTATTATTGTCGGTATATTTTATTTTCTTGTTTATTATTTCCTGTTTCGTTATCTGATTCAAAGACTGGATTTGCAGACGCCGGGGCGTGATGATGCAGAAGAGGTTAAATTATACCGCAGAAGTGATGTAGAGGCAAGGAAAAACGGTGAATCGGCAGAAGACAGCGCAGACAGCTCGGCAGATAGCTTATCCAGAGAGATTTGTCTGGGACTGGGAGGCAGCAAAAATATATCTGATGTAGATTGCTGCGCTACCAGGCTGCGATGCACCGTATACCAGTCAGAGCTTGTCCGTGATGATGTACTGAAAGCGACAGGTGCGTCCGGTGTGATTCACAAGGGAAATGGTGTGCAGATTATTTATGGGCCGAGAGTGACAGTAATCAAATCAGATCTGGAGGATTATCTGGAAAATGCATCTGGCAATGACGCAGAGCATTTGCCGGAAGAATCGAAAAGCTACTGTATCAGTAAGAGCATAACGATTTCTTCGCCGATTACCGGATTTGCAGCAGAGATCGAGACAGCCCCGGATGAGGCATTTGCCGGCGGCATGATGGGACAGGGTGCTGCGGTCACGCCGGAGAAAGAGCTGGTAAGGGCGCCGGAGGATGGTGAAGTCACATTTGTTTTTGATACGAAGCATGCTGTCGGGTTTCAGACA
The DNA here is from genome assembly GCA_021200535.1 of Clostridiaceae bacterium. Classification (GTDB taxonomy): domain Bacteria; phylum Bacillota; class Clostridia; order Lachnospirales; family Lachnospiraceae; genus Butyribacter. Next base: position 29,182 of record JAJQGL010000012.1, read on the forward strand.
GACAGCGGAATTACGCTGCTGATCCATCTTGGGATTGATACGGTTCAGCTCAATGGGGAAGGCTTTGAGGTTATGGTTGAGACAGGGCAGAAGGTGAAAAAAGGAGAGCCATTAATACAGATGAACCTGAATTATTTGAAACAGCATGCGCCTTCTATTGTTTCGCCGGTGGTCTGCACAGAATTAGACAGCGGACAGAGGGTCAGGCTGCTCCGCGAGGGTCAGATTATTGCCGGTGAGCCTTTGTTTGCGGTAGATTTTCTGGATTTAGGCACTAAAACGGAATAAGTGAACAATATCACTGTAAAAAATAAATCCGGACGCGAGAACAGCAGCAGGGATAGCACAGAGGCTGGCGTGTATGCCAAACGCATGGCAGCAGAATATAGAAGCTGCAACGCCGATGTGATACCAAAGCAGCGAGTTTGCAAAAAATTTTGCTTTTTTAAGCTGCTTTGGGTCCCGTTGTAAAAGATATTCTCCAAAAGCAAGAACGGTTTGTTTTAAATTATTGGTTGAAAAAATCGTAGAGCTGTTATATTCGTCAGTGCCATGGAATACGCACCACTGGCTTGCCATCATAAAGAAAAGCGGCAAAAGGCCGATTATGGGGTTGCAGTCTGCCGGAATTGCGCTGAGAAGAATCATGCCGGCAATATCAATCGTAATCGCATATTTTTGCATATTGCAGGCAGTTTTTCTGCTGAGGTAAACAAACAGCAAAATGGCGCCGGCATATAGAGCTAGTCCGGCAATGCGCAGAGAGAAGTCGACAAAATTTTTGCCGGTCAGGCAAAAAAGTATCTGTATCAGATTTGTAGTCTGTGCGTTGCCGAAATTTTCAGCGCGGCACAAAAGGGCGTAAGCGCCGAGAAAGCCGCCGATCACACACATAATGCTATGTAAATATAATTCCTTTTTTCTGCGTTCATAGAAATCCTCATTTCTTCTTTTTTACACCATATTACAGCATAACTTATTTTTGAAAAAAGTCAATAGACTGCTGAAACCGAAAAATATTGTGGGTTGCTTTTTGGTTTATAGTTATCGTATTATAGTAAAGATAGGCAGTAACCAAAGAAAGGAAGTGTGAATAACAATGAAAAAAATATTTTGTGTATTGTTGACAGCGGTATTACTGACCGTTGGCGTTACCGGGTGCGGTTCTGATACGGCACAGGACAGCTCAGAAGAACAGGTGTCATCGGAGAACGCACAGAGTACAGAAAAAACGGTAACAGATGATTCCGGGGAAAATGAAGATTTGCTGTCCGGAACGCATCATGCCCAGATTGTAGTAAAGAAGTATGGAACGATCTCGGTAGAGCTTGATGCAGATACCGCGCCGATCACAGTGACCAATTTTGTCAAATTGGCAAAGGAAGGGTTTTATGACGGCCTTACATTTCATAGGATTATTTCGGGATTCATGATTCAGGGCGGAGATCCCCTTGGAAACGGAACTGGCGGTTCAGATGAGACAATCCAGGGGGAATTTTCTTCCAACGGCATAGAGAATGATATTTCCCATACAAGGGGTGTTATTTCGATGGCAAGGTCGACAGACTATGACAGTGCCAGCTCACAATTTTTTATTATGCATCAGGACACACCGTCGCTGGACGGAGAGTACGCAGCATTTGGCGAGGTAACAGATGGCATGGAGATTGTTGACCAGATTTGTGAGGATACGCCGGTAGAGGATACGAATGGTACGGTGGCAGCCGAAAATCAGCCGGTCATAAAGACGATTAAAATTATAGACTGATGTATAGTGAATAGCTGTTGTGCCGGTACAGCTTGTTTTGCAGGAAAGGATTTTTGTATGAAGAGAAGATATGGGTATCTGATTTGCGGCGCAGCTTTTTGTGCGCTGTCCATATGGTCGGCAGGGCTGTTTGCGGGCAGCACTGGCCGGCAGAAATCGCTGTCTGCGCAGACAAAGCAAAATTCGCAGGAGACAGGGGCTGCTTCGGCTGCGTCCAATACGGATTTAGGAAACCTGCGCGGGCAATACGATACTGCAAAAGCGGGAAAGACAGTTTATACAGCAGGGTATACGAAAAAAGAGCTGAAAGTCCTGTTTTACAAGACAAAAATCACCAAAAAGGTATTTCGCCGGATGAAAGGAAAATCCTACAAAAAAAACTGCACTGTGCCAAAGAGCCAGCTGCGTTATCTGCGCATGCTGTATTATGGATTTGATGGAAAGACACACATTGGAGAGATGGTTGTAAACCGGAAAATTGCGAAGGATGTATTGGAAATTTTTTACAGGCTGTACTGCAAAAAATACCCGATTCAGAAAATGAAGCTGGTTGATGAATATAATGCAGATGATGACCGGTCGATGGCGGCAAATAACACCTCCTGTTTTAATTACCGCCCAGTCAAAGGCACCTCAAGGCTTTCCAAACACAGCTATGGCCTCGCAATCGACATCAATCCGCTGTATAATCCGTATGTATACACATACAATGGAAAGGTAGTCTGTGAGCCAAAGGGCAGTAAAAAATACAGTAACCGGAACAAATCGTTTGCCTATAAGATCAGTCATAGCGATGTGTGCTACAAGCTTTTTTCAAAATATGGATTTTCATGGGGCGGTGACTGGAGCACAAAAAAAGATTACCAGCATTTTGAGCGTTAGGGCAGAAAGCCCATTGACATCCCCAAAATGGTGAGCTATAATTTGAAGCATGGCAATGACGAAGAGAAGTAACATTCATTATCGTTCCCAAAGCCGGGTGGTATTGCGGACTTTTATCAGTTCGTCCTGAGCGTAAGTTTGGGGCGGACTTTTTGACGTATAGCAAAATGGAACAAAAATATATTTACGATGAGAGTGGAGGAAAAGAATGGAATTATCAAACAAATATCGTGAGAGAACATTAAAGGATGTCAGCGAAAAGGATGTATCGAAAGAGCTGAAGCTTGCCGGTTGGGTGGAGAATATCCGTGACCACGGCGGGGTATCCTTTCTTGACTTGCGGGATATGTATGGTGTAATGCAGGTGGTATTGCGTGATACCAGCCTGCTGGAGGGTATTGTAAAGGAAGAATGCATCAGCGTGGAAGGCGTTGTGCAGATTCGTGATGAGGAAACTTACAATCCAAAGATTCCTACCGGAACGATTGAGCTGGAAGCGCATAAAGTCGAAATTCTGGGCCGTGTATACCGCCAGCTTCCTTTTGAGATTATGACATCAAGGGAGACAAGAGAGGACGTGCGGCTCAAATACCGCTATCTGGATTTGCGGAATGCCAGAGTGCGTGATAATATTATTTTCCGTTCCAATGTGATCGCTTATCTGCGGCAGAAAATGACAGAAATGGGGTTCTTAGAGATACAGACGCCTATCCTGTGCGCATCATCCCCGGAAGGGGCGAGGGACTATATTGTTCCGTCCCGTAAATTTAAAGGGAAATTTTATGCGCTGCCGCAGGCTCCGCAGCAGTATAAGCAGCTTTTGATGGCATCCGGCTTTGACAAATATTTTCAGGTTGCACCGTGCTTCCGGGATGAAGATGCAAGGGCAGACCGTTCTCCGGGGGAGTTTTATCAGCTGGATTTTGAGATGAGCTTTGCGACACAGGAGGATGTGTTCCGGGTTGGCGAAGAGCTGCTTACTGCAGTTTTTGAAAAATTTGCGCCGGAAGGAGCCGCAGTTACGCAGGCGCCTTACCCGGTTATCAGCTATAAACAGGCAATGCTGGAATTTGGAACGGATAAGCCGGATTTAAGGAATCCGCTGCGGATTGTGGATGTAACAGACTTCTTCCAGCGCTGTACATTCAAGCCGTTTCAGGGAAAAACGGTCCGTGCGGTCAATGTCCATGCAAAGCTTTCAAAAGGGCAGCATGAAAAGCTTCTCAAATTTGCGCAGTCCATTGGTATGGGCGGACTGGGTTATCTGGAAGTAAAGGAGGACATGAGCTACAAGGGGCCGATTGATAAATTTATTCCGGATGATCTCAAGGCAGAAATCAGGGAGCTTGCAGGGCTGGAAGCGGGAGATACCATTTTCTTTATCGCAGACAGGGAAGAACAGGCGGCGCTGTACGCGGGTCAGATTCGAAACGAGCTTGGAAACCGTCTGGAGCTTCTGGAGAAAAATGCATATCGTTTCTGCTACGTCAATGATTTCCCGATGTACGAATATGACAGCGAGGCAAAGCAATATGTTTTTACGCACAATCCGTTTTCTATGCCACAGGGAGGCTTAGAAGCGCTGAACAGCAAATCGCCGGATGAGATTTTGGCATTTCAGTATGACATTGTATGCAATGGCATTGAGCTGTCATCCGGCGCGGTGCGGAACCATGATATGGATGTTATGGTTAAGGCATTTGAGATTGCAGGCTATACAGAGGAAGATCTTCAGCAGAAGTTTGGGGCGCTGTACAATGCATTTCAGTATGGAGCACCGCCGCATGCCGGCATGGCACCGGGGGTTGACCGCATGATTATGCTGCTGCGCAATGAGGAAAATATCCGTGAGATTATTCCATTTCCAATGAATGGAAATGCGCAGGATCTGATGTGCGGGGCACCGGGCGAGGTGACCGAGCAGCAGCTGCGGGAAACGCATATCAAAATCAGGCAGTAATCCGGTATAAAAAGAACGGTGATTGTAAAAAATGTTAGCAGAAGCAAAAGCGGAGAAGCGTCATGCCGGCAGCATTCTGTCTGCCGTTAATCCGACGCGCCGTTAATTCGGCATGCCATTATCCGGCATTGCAGAAATGAGGTGAAATATGGAAGTGTTGCATTTGACAAAGGACAACTTTGAGCGTGAAGTTATGCAGTCAGACAAGCCTGTTTTTATTGACTTCTGGGCAGCATGGTGCGGACCGTGCCAGATGGTTGCGCCGGTGATTGAAGAGCTTGCGCAGGAAGTCGCAGACGTTAAAATTGCAAAAGTGAATGTGGATGAGGAACCGGATCTTGCACAGAAATACAATGTGATGAGTATTCCGACCATGCTTTTGGTGAAAAATGGTGAGATTGTGAACACGACGGTTGGAGCGCAGCCAAAAGCTGATATTTTGAAATTTATCCGCAGTTAAGGGGATTGAAAAGCAGAATGGGAAAACAGGGTGAAGCGGAGCGCGGTTATCCGTTTTGCAGACAGAAACAGGGTGTCGTATATGCGTCAGATATCCTGCTTCTGTCTTTTTTTGTTCAATAAATATGAAAACGATACACTGCATCAATATGGATAAGAAAGAAATGCGTATACAAGAGATGTGAGATGCCCCGTTTATTTTAATGTGATAGAATTTTTAATTGCGCGAAAGCTTTCTTTGCTGATATCATGTTCAATCCGGCATGCATCTTCGCTGGCTGTCTTTTCATCAACGCCGAGACTGACCAGCCATTTTGTCAGAAATTCATGGCGTTCATAAATCATTTCTGCGATTTCCCTGCCGCTGTCCGTCAGAAAAATATATCCCTGTTCCATTACGGTAATATATTTTTTTTCTTTTAGGTTTTTCATTGCAATGCTGACGCTTGGTTTTTTAAATCCCAGTTCGTTTGCGATGTCAACGGAACGCACAACCGGAAGTTTTTTGCTAAGCACCAGTATGGTTTCCAGATAATTTTCCAGTGATTCATTTGATTTCATAGGGTCCTCCGTTTATTTGTTGTTTCGTAAAAAATGCGATTCGGCTCCGATACCGCAGCATACAAATATAGTATACCACAGAATGATTTAAAATGTAAATTACTTCCCGATTATATCGAAAACGATTAAGTAGCAGGGACGAGGGAAAGCATGCCGCTTCCAAAAAGGATGCCGAACGCGATTTTTCCTTTAAAAATGTGGCAAATCCCTTCTTATAAAAAAAGCAAAGCTTTCAAGTAGAATACAGAAAAAAAGATGGGTAAAAAGCTGGAACAGAAGCAGAAAAAAGAAACAGTAAAAACAAAAGAAAAAAACAAAAAAACATGATTGTGCAATTTACACAAAAAACAAGGTCGAAAAACGTTAATATTATACAAAATACAGAAAATGGGTTGATTTTTTTTTGAAAAAAGAATATTATATATACACGAAAACGATTAAGTAAATCGTGAGCGGCATGCTTTTGGATTACCCGGTCGGTTTTGTGTACACGCTGTTTTGGGCGGCGTTTTATGACGGCTACGTTTATGGGACAACGGCAGATACCTGCAAAGAGGAGAGTGCATCATGGTTTCGTTAAAGGATATAGCGAGGGAGTGCAGAGTGTCGGCAGCCACTGTGAGTAAGGCGTTAAATGACCGGAAGGATATTGGGGAAGAGACAAAAGCCAGGATAAAAAAGACGGCAGAGGAAATGGGATACTTTCCGAACTCTGCAGCAAGAATCTTAAAAACAAAGCGATCCTATCATATTGGAGTTCTGTTTTTGGATGATGCGGGAAGCGGGCTGACGCATGAATATTTTTCCGGTATGCTGAATGGAATAATGTTTGAGGCGGAAAGTCTTGGGTACGATATTACGTTTATCAATACCCACTCTCAAAAAAGAAAGATGTCTTATCTGGAACATAGCCGTTATCGTAATTTTGACGGAGTTGTTATTGTGTGCGTGGATTTTAACCATCCCGATGTACAGCAGCTGATGAATAACAACAGAATACCGGTGGTTACGATTGATTATCTGCATCAGAATTGTACGGCGGTCAGTTCGAATAATGTAAAAGGAATAGAAAATCTGGTGCAGTATATTTATGAGAAAGGGCACCGGAGGATTGCTTATATCCATGGGCAGAGTTATTCCTATGTAACAAAGGAACGTCTGGCGGGCTTTCATCGGGCCGTGGAAAAGCTTGGGCTGGAAATCCCGGAGGAATATATCCGGGAGGCAAAGTATCTTGAAACAGAAGATACGGTAAAGCAGACAAAAGAGCTGTTAAAATTAAAGAACAGGCCGACATGTATTATGTATCCGGACGATACCTCCCTGATTGGCGGGTTAAACGTGATAAACAGAGAGGGGCTTCGCATACCGGAAGATATTTCGGTTGCGGGATACGATGGGACAAAAGTTTCGCAGCTGCTGCGGCCAAGGCTGACAACGATTTGCCAGAATACGGCGCAGATTGGGAAGGAAGCGGCCAACCGGCTGATATCCCAGATTGAAAAACCGAAAACGGCTCTTGTTGAAAGAGTTGTTATAGATGGGGAGCTTTTAATGGGAGAATCCGTTGGAAGTGTAACCGGACAGTAATTATATTTCATTTTAAAGGAGGAAGGGAAATGAGAAAAAAATTATTAAGCACTGTTTTGTGCTTCAGCATGGTAGCAGCCATGATGGTAGGATGTGGTTCTGATTCATCGACATCAGACAGCGCCGGCGAGGCATCGTCCAGTGATGAGGGGAAAGTATTAAATATTTATTGCTGGAATGAGGAATTTAAAACACGTATTACAGATCACTATTCTGACTATGAGGAAGTTGATTCAACAACAGGAAAGATTGGTGATGTAACGGTACAGTGGAATATTACACCGAGCGATGACAATGCATACCAGAATAATCTGGATGAAACATTGCTGAAGCAGGAAGACGCTGATGCAGATGATAAGATCGATATCTTCCTGGTAGAAGCTGACTATGCATTAAAGTATGTAGACACAGATTACACAATGTCAGTAGCTGATCTGGGCATCACGGATTCTGATCTGGCAAACCAGTATCAGTATACAAAGGATATTGTTACAGATTCTGACGGCGTATTAAAGGGTGTTTCATGGCAGGCATGCCCGGGCGTTCTGTTCTATAATCGCGATGCGGCAAAGGAAGTGCTTGGCACGGACGATCCGGAAGAGGTTCAGGAGTATGTAAAGGATTGGGATACCTTCAATGAAACTGCAGCAACATTAAAAGATGCAGGATATACGATTATGTCTTCTGTAAACGACAGCTATCGTGTATATTCCAACAATGTAACCTCTAAGTGGGTAGAAGATGGAAAGATCAACATTGATGACAATATCCTGAAGTGGGTAGATGATTCCAAGGCGCTTGTAGATGCAGGATATACCAATACATATGAGCTGTGGGGTGATGACTGGTCGAAGGGCTTCTATCCGGATGGAAATGTATTTTGCTATTTCGGACCGGCATGGCTTGTAAACTTTAGTATGGCAGCAGATACGGAAGGCAGCATCGGATATGAAGGCGGCTGGGGCGCTACAGAAGGACCTCAGGGCTTCTTCTGGGGTGGAACATGGATCTGCGCCGCAACCGGTACTGACAACCAGAGCCTGATCAAAGACATCATGCTCCAGCTGACGACAGATGAAGACACGATGCTTGAAATTGTAGAAGCAGATGATGATTTTGTAAACAATAAATCCGCTATGGAAACAATGGCTGCAAGCGACAGCTATTCCAGCGACATATTAGGCGGACAGAATCCGTTGAGTATTTACTGTGAAAACGTAGACAGCCTTGACCTGAGCAACCTGTCATCTTATGACCAGGGCTGCAACGAGGAATTCCAAAATGCAATGAAGGATTATTTTGAGGGAAATGCAACATTGGATGAAGCTAAGGAACAATTCTACAAAGCGGTAGTTGAAAAGTATCCGGAACTGACATATTAGTCTGTAAGTTTTCGGGTGATTGCCGAAAGAAAGGTCATGCCTGCCGAGATGGAAAAAGGGGCGGGCATGACTTGTTTTTTGGAAATGTATAGTGTTAACTGCAGATTTTCAGATGGTGTCTGGAGGTTTGTAGTGAGCACTGTACAAGGGAGGAAAGAAAAGGAGGTTTCTTTAATGAAAAAAAAGTCAAAGGCAGTCAGATATAATAAATGGGGTTACATATTTTTATTGCCGTTTATTATTGTATTTGTCGTTTTTCAGCTGATACCGATGATAACAACGATTTATAACAGTTTTTATGAAAATTACAGATCGGGGTTGACGCAGGTTGGGCCTAACTTTGTGGGATTGGAAAATTACAAAACGCTGTTTTCCAGCGGAGATATCTGGATATATGCCAAAAATACCATGATCATGTGGATTATGTGTTTTGTTCCGCAGATACTGCTTTCTCTGCTCCTGGGGGCATGGTTTTCAAATATGCGGCTGCGGCTGAAGGGCCAGCGCTTTTTTAAGACGGTTATCTATCTGCCAAACCTGATCATGGCGTCCGCGTTTTCTATGTTATTCTTTACTCTTTTTTCAGACAACGGGCCAATTAATTCACTGCTTATGCAGATTGGGTTTATTGATACGCCATATAAATTTCTTTCAAATGTATGGAGCACTAGGGGTCTGATTGCTTTTATGAACTGCCTGATGTGGTTTGGAAACACAACGATTCTTTTGATGGCAGGAATGATGGGAATTGATCCGTCGCTCTTTGAGGCGGCGGAGGTAGACGGCGCAACATCCGGGCAGGTATTCTTCCGGATTACGCTTCCGCTGCTTCGTCCTATTTTGATTTATGTAATGGTTACGTCGCTGATTGGTGGTTTGCAGATGTTTGATGTTCCGCAGATATTGACGAATGGAACCGGAAGTCCGATGCGGTCATCCATGACATTGATCATGTTCCTGAATAAGCATTTATATAGCAAAAACTATGGCATGGCAGGCGCTTTGTCCGTGATTCTGCTCATTATTACCGGCGTACTCAGCTATATTGTATTTAAGGTGACCGGCAATGATAAGAGGAAGGGGTGATTTATATGGACAAAAAGAAGCAAGAATATAAAACAAGTAAGGGATTAAGTACCGGGTTAGGGATTCATGCAAGAAGAACAATTTCCTATGTTGTGCTTATTATAGTATCATTTTTCTGTCTGTTCTGGTTTTATATATTATTTATCAATGCAACCAGATCGAACGGGGAACTTCAGGCTGGCTTTACACTGCTTCCAGGAACGCATTTTCTGGAAAACTGGAACAGTCTGCTGCATGGCACACTGCCAATATGGTCAGGATTGTTGAACAGTTTGATTGTGTCTGTCTGCAGTGCGGCGCTGTGTGTATATTTTTCTACAATGACAGCGTATGCAATCCATGCATATGACTTTAAATTAAAAAAATTTATTTATCCGTTTATATTGATGATTATGATGGTTCCTACCCAGGTTACGGCACTTGGATTTGTGCAGCTGGTTACAAATATGGGGCTGGATGATACGCTTGTCCCGCTGATTGTGCCGTCTATTGCGGCTCCGATTACCTTCTTCTATATGAAGCAGTATATGGAAAATTCTCTGCCGCTGTCGCTGATTGAGGCAGCCCGCATTGATGGTTCAGGAGAATTTCGGACGTTTAATCATATTGTACTGCCGCTGGTAAAGCCTGCTATCGCAGTACAGGCGATCTTTACCTTTGTCAGCAGCTGGAACAATTATTTTGTGCCGGCATTGATTCTTCACACAGACAGCAAGAAAACGCTGCCGATTCTTATTGCACAGCTTCGTTCTGCTGACTGGCTGAAATTTGATATGGGGCAGGTATATATGATGATTGCATTTTCTATTTTCCCAGTTATTATTGTGTATCTGATTTTATCAAAACACATTGTACAGGGAGTTGCGCTGGGAAGCGTAAAGGAATAGAAAACATTGCTGTATATGGTTACAGAAACCGTTCTCTGTCTGACAGGACAGGGAGCGGTTTTTTGTATGTATACATTTTTATGGATTTGTGTTACAATGCTAATTGGTTTAAACTGACTTTTTCGTGAAAAGTATATATAAGGAGGTATCCAGAATATGGATTCTGTATCCCAGACAGTAGGTCAAACACAGATAAATTTAGCAGATATTCCGGAGGATCTGGTATTTGGACTGGATATCGGCACTAGAAGCATTGTGGGAACAGTTGGCTTTAAGAGAAACACCCGTGGATTTGTGGTAGTGGCACAGGTGGCGATGGAGCATGAGACCAGGGCAATGATGGATGGGCAAATCCATGATATTGGCCAGGTAGCAGAAACGATTGGCAAAGTCAAAGCCCAGCTTGAGGAGATGACAGGGCGCAGTCTGAAAGAGGTTTGTATTGCTGCGGCAGGGCGTGTGTTAAAAACAGTGGAATCGGAGGCACAGATACATTTCAATTCCGAAACGGTGGTTACAAGTGAACATATCTATTCATTGGATATGCTGGGCGTAGAAAAGGCATATGATACTTTGCGGCAGGAGCTGCAGTCTGATGATGTGAAGTTTTACTGTGTTGGCTATTCGATTAAGCAGTATTATCAGAATGATTATCCGATTTCCAATCTGGAAGGGCATAAATGTACCGATTTAAAGACAGAGCTGATTGCTACATTTTTGCCGGATGAAGTGGTGGATGGCTTGTATGCAGCTGTCGAGAGAGCGGGGCTGTATGTTGCAAATCTGACGCTGGAGCCGATTGCTGCTATTAATGTTGCGATTCCGGAGAAGTTTCGGCTGCTGAATCTGGCGCTGGTTGATGTAGGGGCCGGCACGTCAGATATTTCGATTACAAGGGATGGCAGCATTATTGCCTATGGCATGATTCCATATGCGGGTGATGAGATTACAGAGTGCGTTGCCAGACGGTATCTGACGGATTTTACGGAAGCAGACAGGATGAAGTGTATGAGTACCGGACAGGAAGAGGTAACCTATCATGACATCATGGGGCTGGAGCAGAAAATACCGTCTTCGGATTTGGTTGAGGCGGTTTCGGATACGGTACATACCATCACGAAAAATATTTCAGATAAAATTATCGAATTAAACGGGGGAAAGCCGGTCAGCGCTGTTTTCGTTGTGGGAGGCGGCGGCAAGGTCGGCGGTTTTGTGGAGAGTATTGCGGAATATCAGGGTCTGGTTAAGGAGAGAGTTGCGCTGCGCGGTTCGGAAGTGCTTGGCAATGTAAAATTTTTACAGGATGATGTTCAGGTTGATTCTCTTCTGGTTACACCGATTGGTATTTGCTTAAACTACTATGAACAGAAGAACAATTTTATTTTTGTAACGGTAAATGGGGAAAGAATAAAATTATATGATAATAATAAACTGACGGTTATGGATGCCGCCATGCAGGTCGGATATCCCAATGAAGACCTGTTTCCAAAGAGAGGAGATGCGATTCACTATACCATCGCCGGAGAGAAGAGAATGCTTCGCGGTGAGCCTGGCGAAGCTGCTGTTGTGCGTGTTAATGGCAAAGAGACAGGGATTAATGCACCGATCGAATCCAATGACAAAATTGAGATTACTGCGTCTACGAAGGGAAAGCCTGCGGAGCTGGTGGTTGGAAAGCTTCCGGAGTATAAATCGTCTTTGGGCTTCTTTTTCAATAACAGAAAAATTAACTGTTCCAGGTTTGTTTTGCTAAATGGTGAGCTTGTGTCGGAATTTCATGCCATTCAGGATGAGGATTGCGTCGAAATATTGGATTACTATACGCTGAAGCAGGTTTTGGATTTTATGGATATTATGGAATATCAGAATGTTATGGTCAATAATGTTCCTGCAGATGAAAATACTAAAGTATATGAAAATTTTGCAGTGCTCTGTGATCTCGAGGAACAGACACCGGCTCAGACAAACTATGCGGAGCAGGAACAGAGCAGTCAGGACAGCCCGGCAGAGCCGATGATGCATAATCAGGACAGCCCGGCAGAGCCGATGATGCACAACCAGGACAGTCCGGCGGAAGGAGCAAAGCAGCAGGGTATCGTTGATGTGGCGATTACGGTTAATGGGGATCCGGTGGTTTTGAAAAATAAAAAAGAATATATATTAGTGGATGTTCTTGATTTTTATCCGATTGATACTTCGATTGCTCACGGTGACCATCTGGAGACTTTAGTTAACGGTGTGGATTGCGATTTTACCAAACCGATTGCATCCGGAGATCAGGTACAGATTCAGTGGGTGGACAACTGATTTTGTCTGAAAAGCCGGCTGCAGAAAAAATGTGAAAGAGATGGAAAGTTTATGAAAGTTTGCAGTATTGCGAGTGGGAGCAGTGGAAACTGTACCTATATTAGCGATGGGAAGCATCACCTTCTGATTGATGCCGGCGTCAGCCGGAAACGGATTGTGGAGGGACTGCGTGAAATTGGAGTAGAACCGGAACAGCTGGATGCAATTTTTGTGACACATGAGCACATTGACCACATCAGCGGTATCCCGATGATGGTAAAAATGTTTGGAACACCAGTATATGCAACAGGCGGTACTTTGGATGGCATTTGCCGGAAGGACAAAAAAAAGGAGATCGGAACCGATAAGCTGTATCAGCTGTATGCCGATCGTCCGGTTGCAGTGGGGGATATGCGCATTATGCCGTTCCGGATATCCCATGACGCAGCGGAGCCGGTTTGTTATTGCGTAGAAGCAGATGGGTGTAAGTTTGGCATGGCAACTGATTTGGGCATGTATGACGATTATACGCTCGGGCATCTTGCAGGGAGCGATATCCTTCTTTTGGAAGCGAACCATGATATCAGTATGCTGGAGGCAGGCAAGTATCCGTATTCCTTAAAATGCCGTATTCTTGGAGAAAAAGGGCATCTTTCCAATGAGGCATCGGGAAAGCTTTTGTGTAATCTGATTCAAAACAGGCTGCAGCATGTGATGCTGGCGCATTTATCTAATGAAAATAATTATCCAGAGCTTGCCTATCAGGCAGTTAAGTGTCAGATATGGGAAGAAATGGGCATAAATGTACTGCCGTTTGAAATGATGGTGGCAAAGAAGGATGTACCTTCCAGCTTAATTGCTTTGTAAAGGATGACAACAGATTCGTGATATTATCTGGCAATGTTTGTGCCTGCGCTGCGGCGCAAAACATTGCAGTGTGCAAAAGTGCGGCGCAGAAATGGGGATAATCAACAATGAAGAAAACAGTAGTTACCGTAGTGGGAAAAGACAGTGTGGGAATTATTGCAAGAATCTGTACTTATCTGGCAGATAATGAGATTAATATTTTAGATATTTCTCAAACGATTGTAGATGGCTTTTTTAACATGATGATGATTGTGGATATTGCCAGATGCAGCAGGGAATTTGGCGATATGGCAGATGATCTGGAGCGTATCGGTATGGAAATGTCATGTATTGTAAAGACGCAGCGGGAGGATATTTTTGACCAGATGCACCGTATTTAAGGTGTACACCGTGTTTGAGAAGGGCATCGTGTTTGAGAAGGGCATCGTGTTTGAGCTGCTTCGGCGTATTGGGAAAATAGCGTTGCGCAAGATGCGTGTTTTTGGATATGCTTTGCCGGAAATGGAGGATTGCAAATGATTAATATACATGAGGTCCTTGAGACCAATGAGATGATTGAAAAGGAAAATCTTGACGTCAGGACGATTACGCTGGGAATTAGTTTATTGAATTGTATTGATAGCGATATTGACCGTCTGTGCGACAAGATATATGACAGGATTACAACAACAGCTAAGGATTTGGTGGCAACCGGAAAGGCGATTGAGAGAGAGTATGGAATTCCTATTGTAAATAAGCGGATTTCCGTGACGCCGGCTGCACTGGTGGGCGGCTCTGCCTGTAAAAAGCCGGAGGATTACGTTAAGATTGCAAAGACGCTTGACCGTGCGGCAAAGACAACAGGGGTTAATTTTATCGGCGGGTTTAGCGCGCTGGTTTCTAAGGGGATGACACAGAGCGATGCACTTTTGATCCGCTCTATACCGGAGGCGCTGGCAAGTACCGAATTTGTCTGCAGCTCGGTTAATCTGGGCGCAACCAAGACCGGACTAAATATGGATGCTGTTAAAATGATGGGCGAGGTGATTCGTGAAACCGCTGAAAATACAGAAAAGCAGGGGAGCATTGGCTGTGCAAAGCTTGTCGTGTTCTGCAATGCACCGGATGATAATCCGTTTATGGCGGGGGCATTTCATGGCGTGACCGAGGCGGATGAGATTATCAATGTTGGCGTCAGCGGTCCGGGGGTCATGCGAAAAGCACTGGAATCTGTGCGAGGGACAGATTTTGGAACGCTTTGTGAGACAGTGAAAAAAACAGCGTTTAAAATAACGCGTGTTGGCCAGCTGGTTGCCAGAGAAGCATCCAGACGTCTGGACATTCCGTTTGGCATCATCGATCTTTCTCTGGCGCCAACACCTGCAGTGGGAGACAGTATTGCTGATATTTTTGAGGAAATGGGGCTGGAGCGCGCAGGTGCGCCGGGAACAACGGCTGCGCTGGCTCTTTTGAATGATCAGGTAAAAAAAGGCGGCGTTATGGCTTCTTCTTATGTCGGCGGCTTAAGCGGTGCGTTTATTCCGGTCAGTGAAGATCAGGGCATGATTAAGGCAGTGACAGATGGTGCGCTGACATTGGAAAAGCTTGAGGCAATGACTTGTGTTTGTTCGGTTGGTCTGGATATGATTGCGATTCCTGGAGATACTAAGGCTACAACAATTTCCGGTGTGATTGCAGACGAGATGGCGATTGGAATGGTCAATCAAAAGACGACGGCAGTGCGAATTATTCCGGCAATCGGGAAAAAGGTTGGAGATATGGTAGAATTTGGAGGCCTGTTGGGATATGCTCCGGTCATGCCGGTAAACCAGTTTGACTGCAGTGCATTTATCAACCGCGGCGGCAGGATTCCGGCTCCGATTCACAGCTTTAAAAATTAAGCATCGTGTTTTTCAAATTTAAATAACGCTATATTAAGGTTGTAATGCCTGTAAAAGGGCAGAAAGGAAAGAGATGGAAAAGGCATTATTCGAATATGATTTTTTCAAATACTTTCAAGAGATAAGCAGTGTGCCAAGAGGTTCTGGAAACAATCAGGGGATCAGTGATTATCTGGTGGATTTTGCCGGAGCGCATGGTCTTTGGTGCCATCAGGACCAGGCGTTGAATGTGATTATTCGCCGTGAGGCGGCAGCTGGGAAGGAAACGCTTCCGGGAGTGATTTTACAGGGACATATGGATATGGTCTGTGAAAAAGAGAGCGGCGTGAAACATGATTTTACCGCGCAGGGGCTGGATTTAAAGACAGACGGAGATTTTCTGTATGCAGAGGGGACGACGCTGGGCGGTGATGACGGCATTGCGCTGGCGTATGGATTGGCAGTGCTTGCAGATACGGAAAAAGATTATCCGATGCTTGAGCTGATTGTCACAACAGATGAAGAAACGGGAATGGGAGGCGCCAAGGCGTTAGATATGAGCCTTGTCAAAGGCAGTTATGTCATTAATCTGGACACAGAGGAAGAGGGTTCGCTTCTCGCAGGTTGTGCCGGCGGGCTGCGCGGAAATCTTCGACTGCCGCTCGAATATGCTGAGACGACAGGAGTAGTATGTAAAATCTGCATTTCCGGGCTTCAAGGAGGACATTCCGGCGTAGAAATTGACAAAAACCGCACTAATGCAGTGCTGCTTTTAGCACGTTTGCTTTATGAGCTTCCATCTGACTGGTTTTCTATTGTTTCCATGCAGGGAGGACAAAAAGACAATGCGATTCCACGGGAAGCGCAGGCAGAATTAGTCTGGAAAGAGGAGACAGCTGTAGAAGGAATGGCACAGGCAGAAAAGCTTCTGGCGGGCTGCCGGGAGGAGCTTGCCGGTTTTGAACCGGAGTTGAAGTATCAATGCAGCGCTTGTGGTGTGCAGCAAAGGAGAGCCTTAACCGCCGCATCCCAGAAAAAGGTATTGTTTTATCTGAATACTGCGCCGAATGGAGTGCAGGCGGTCAGCGGTGAAGTGGACGGGTTGGTCGAAACTTCATTGAATCTGGGTATATTTACATTGCAGGAGGAGATGAAAGCAAGCTATGCCATTCGAAGCTCCAGATTGGGCGCGAAAGAATATGTCAGCAGTAAGCTTGGCAGTTATGCAGAGTTTCTAGGAGGGGCTTATCAGGAGAGTGATGCTTATCCGGCATGGGTTTTCCGGAAAGATTCGAAGCTGCGGGAGAAGATGGTGAAGGTATACCAGGAGCAGTTTGGCAGGCCGCCAAAGGTAGAAGTGATTCATGCCGGGTTGGAATGTGGTATCTTTTGTGAAAAGCGCCCGGATCTTGATATTGTTGCAATGGGGCCGGATATTCTGGATATTCATACACCGAAGGAGAGGATGAGTATTTCTTCTGCTGTCCGGATGTATCAATATCTGGAGCGGGTGCTGAATTCACTGGGAGCGGATTAAGTGTATTTTGGTTTTCGCTCCAAAGGGAGGGAATTATGTGGTTTTTGAGTTTCGCTCACAGGGAGAAGATTAAGCGGTTTTGGGTTACTGGTCGATACAACGAGAAAGGACGGCTATATGGAGGAACAGCAAAAGAAACGGCGTATTCCGATTTGGGGGAAGATTCTTATTGCGCTTGTTATTGTGTTAGGATTGGGCGGCGTTGGCGTTTATGCAGCGGTGGATTATTATTATAATCAGATGAACATTGAGACAGATGAAACAGAGGTTGAGCAAAGCGAGGAATATTTTGATACGGATGAAAATACGAACAACCTCAGTGAAGTGGATCCGGACAGCATTCAGCTGGATAGTGCCGTACAGGCAAAAGAGAGCGAAGAGGTAATTAATATCCTGATCTGCGGAGAAGAAGCGATCAATGATGACCGCGGGCGGACGGACAGCATTATGATTGCAACCATCAATCAGAAGGATAATCAGTTAAGCCTGACGTCAATCATGAGAGATACCTATGTCTCTATTCCGGGTTTTAGTGACAATAAGATTAATGCCGCCTATCACAATGGCGGGATGAAAACGCTGGTTGCCACAATAAAAGAAAATTTTGGGATATCGGTGGATGGATATGTTTTGGTAAATTTTGATTCCTTTCAGGAGATTATTGACGCCATTGGCGGTATTGATATTGAGCTTTCCCAGGAAGAGGTTACGTATTTGAACAGCACGAATTACATTTCGGAAAGCGCAAACCGTAATCTGACGGTAGGCGTGAACCATATGAATGGTAATCAGGCATTGGGATATGCGCGTGTGCGTTATGTGGGAAAGGACGGCGTGGTAGGTGATTTCGCCAGAACCCTGCGCCACCGTACAGTTATGAAAGCAATTTATAAACGAATGATGGATAAATCCACGCTGGAGCTGGTGGCTATGATTCCCGACATTTTACCGCTGCTTACGACAAATATGAAAAAATCGGAGATTATCAACTGTCTCACGGCAGGGGTAGCAGTCAGGAATACCAATAAAAAGCTAAAGACATTAAATGTCCCGATAGAAGGCTGCTATAAGATTACGCGCGTCAGGGGAATGTCAGTCGTACTTGCGAGTCCTCTGGATGAAAATGTTAAGGAGATGCATGAATTTATTTATGGCAGCGCACTGGAAAGTGATGAGGATTCCAAGAGCCAGAATGCCAATATTACAACTGGTCAATAAATAAAGGATACATTTCAGCTTTTGACAGGCCGCATATACAGCTTAGTTTTTTTCTTGTTGTAGAGACATCCGTTTTTCGATGAAAAACGGGTGTTTTTTTCGGATACCGAAATGGATGCCAGCTTTTTCATCCCCGTTTTGGAGAAAGAAGTTTGCGTTTTATTTCCATTGGTAAAATATTGAAAATTCTTTCCCAGAGAGACTGATTTGACGCGGCTGCAGTTGACAAATGAGCGGGCTGCGATCTGTTTCATTTTATTTGGGGCACAAAATTCTTTTAATTTAGAGCAGTTTTCAAATGCACCGTAGCGAACCGTGAGATCACTGTGGTATTTTTTGACAAAACAATCCAGTGAAGTACACGCAGATTGCTTATCAAAAATCACTTTTTTCAGGCTCTTACAGCTGTAGAATGCTCCGCCTGCAATCGACTTTATTTTCTTGGGAATTGTTGCGGAAGGAGCTTTGCTGAAAGCAAATGCACCGCTTTCGATTGTTTGTGCCGCAGCCGGCAGCGTAATGCTTTTTGTCAGTGATGCAGGATAAGCATATATTGTTGTTTTATCCAGGCTGCACAGCGCATTATTTGCAATCGTAAAGTATGAATTGGCAGGATCGATGGTTATTTCAGCCAGAGAGGCAGTATTCCAGAGCGCGAGTGTTCCAAAAGATTCCATTTTTTCACCAAAATGAATGCTTGTTAAGCTTTTACAGCCCGCAAACGCTTCTGCCCCAATAGAAGTCACATTGTCCGGCAGCGTAATGGATTCGAGCGAAGTGCAGCCATAAAATGCATAGTCGCCAATGGATGTTACTGTCGCAGGAAGATGGATTGAAACCAGATTTGGCAGATTGGAAAAGGTTCCGGCGGGAATCGCAGTAATTCCTTCGCCGACTGTGACAGACGTAATCTGTGCAGCCTCTTCCTCTGTGCCGGCCCAGGGCCTTGTAACCTCAAATTTGTTATTCCCTGTTCCATCGGCAATGGTAATCGCTGTCATAGCTCCATTTCCGGTGATTGTCAGACAACTGGTATCCGTGTCAATATAATATGAAAATCCGTCGCGGATCACGTCATCCTCTGCGTCAACGTTTTCTGCGATAACCGTTTTTTTCGTGAAAAACGGAAGGGCAAGAGCGCAAAGACATATTATAAAAAAAAGCATGCCCAGTCTGCTTATCATTTTACCATGTTTCATTATAATCCCTCGATTTCTGATTTTGTGTTTTCGATTTATTATACCTGATTCCAAGGGGTAATGCAAATGGGGCATGGGTATTCCCTTTTGAAAAAGTCCTGAATCCATCAAAGATATTGTATACAATTATACATTGACACACGTGTGCTGTCTGTGGTATAAAATAGAAGTATATTGTAAAAAGTAGTAAAAAGCTGCCCGTAAGGGTGCTTTGTTGGTTCAAAAAATGACAGAATATCCGTCAGACAGCCAGGAAAGGAGCAAATGATATGTCGTTGGAATTATCGAAGAAAGCTGCAGCAGTAAAACCATCTTCTACGCTTGCGATTACAGCAAAGGCAAAGGAGCTTAAGGCACAGGGAAAGGACGTTGTCGGTTTTGGTGCAGGGGAGCCGGATTTTAACACACCGGAGAATATATGTAATGCTGCGATAGCCGCCATCCATGATGGCTTCACAAAATATACGCCGGCTTCCGGTATCAATGAATTAAAGAGTGCTATCTGCAATAAATTTAAAAGCTTTAACCATCTGGAATATACGCCAGATCAGATTGTGATCAGTAATGGTGGGAAGCACTCTCTGACCAATATTTTTACAGCGCTGATCAATCCGGGAGACGAGGTGATTATCCCAGCGCCGTTTTGGCTGAGCTATCCGGAAATCGTGAAGCTTGCAGGAGGCGTTCCGGTGATTGTGACGACGACAAAAGAGCAGGAGTATAAACTGACGGCCCAGGCTCTGACCGATGCAATTACAGATAAGACAAAGGCATTGATCATTAATACGCCGAACAATCCGACCGGGATGCTGTATACCGAAGAGGAGCTTCGTGCGATTGCGGCAGTTGTTGTGGAAAAAGATATTTATGTGGTTGCAGATGAAATGTACGAAAATCTGGTTTATGGAGAGCAAAAGCATATTAGCATTGCGTCTTTCGGCAAAGAAATTTATGACAGAACAATTACCTGCAGTGGTCTGGCAAAAAGTTATGCAATGACGGGCTGGAGAATTGGCTATACCGGTTCTTCTAAGGAAATTGCAAAGATGATGGGCAGTGTCCAAAGCCATCAGACTTCCAATCCAAATTCCATTGCGCAGATGGCGGCAGTGGAGGCGTTAAATGGCCCGCAGGATTCCGTAAAGAAAATGCATACGGAATTTGACAAACGCCGCAGGTATATGTATGAGCGTATTTGCAAAATGCCTTTGATCAGCACCGTTGAGCCGATGGGCGCTTTTTATGTTTTTGTGGATGCGTCGCAGGTTCTGGGGAAATCATATCATGGAGAAACGGTAGAAAGCGTCGCAAAAATGGCGGATATATTGATCAATGATTTCCAGACAGCCGTTGTTCCTTGCGGAGATTTTGGATTTGACGACCATATGCGCCTGTCTTATGCGATTTCGATTGAGCAGATTGAAAAGGGGCTGGACAGGATTGAACGCTTTTTGAATGAATTGCAGTGAGGAGAAAATACCTTTTGCACCGTATAGCAACAGAATAGAAAGCATACGTTAAAGCTGTCATTTTAATGTTTTCTGTCATTGGAGTGGCAGCTTTTTTGTGAAAAAATACAGCGGGTGAAAGAGTATTGTTTTCTCTTTTTAGCGCATATGATTCACATAGTAGTGTATAATGATTCACCTATATTTTTAGTATATATATTGTCCTAGCGGGGAATATATGATACCATCTATTCAATGCAGCCTGCTTACAGCAAAATTGAACTAGCACAGCAAAAATTAAGTTTTGGATAGTTTGACGCAAGTTAAACTGCCAATTACTTAATATTCGCTGTACTGGGAAAGGCGAATGGTGGATGGGATGAATAAGAAGGAGGTTGATGCAAGAGCATTGCAGCTGCTTGCATCAGAGAAAGAATATACAAAAAATGAAATGAAAGTGTTATATGCCAGTCTTTTGTCCAAAGACCAGATTGACAGGGTGTATTACCGATACCGCTATCTGCTCGGACAGCGCAAAGCTGCTCGGACAGTGCAAATCTCCTCAGACAGCGTAAAGAAGCAATCATTAAGGAAAAAATAAGGTGAGAAAAAATATTTTATGCTAAAATGGTAAGCGGTAGGCTTATACGGTAAAGAGCAAATAAAGAATGGGGGATTTGTGTATGAGAGATATCAGACGGCCGGATTTTATGAAAGAGGCCATGAATACAAAGGGGCATACAATATTTTTGGAGTTGTTGCTTGCGGCAGCAGTTTTTTTTGTCGGGAGCTTAGTGGTGAGCGTGCTTCAGTTTCCTTTTATGATGCTGTATATGTTTACCAACGAGGAGTATTTGGCCATGCTGCAGAGTGCGTCCATTGATATGGAAACCATCATGCGGATTGCGACAAATCTTCCGATGTGGTTATATGCAGTGTCTCTCATTGCAGAGATTGGATGGATTGCAGTAGTTCTTTTATACTGCCGTTTCATAGAGAAGCGGAGCCTGCGCACGCTGGGATTTTCTAAAAAGAAATGCATTTTGCGGTATCTGGCAGGGGCAGGGCTGGGATTTGCAGGCTTTGTGCTGGTATATGGCATTTTACTGTTGACAGGAAGTGTGAAATTAACGGCTTCACCGGAAAATGAAATGACACTGCTGTACGGCATTTTATTTTTCATTGGGTTTATGATTCAGGGAATGGCAGAGGAGCTTTTTTGCAGAGGGTATCTTCTGGTATCCCTTTCCAGGCGGTACACGGTAACTGGCAGTGTAGTTATGAGCTCTCTTCTGTTTACTGCCCTGCATGGGACAAATCAGGGATTTTCTTTGCTGGCATCCCTGAACTTATTTTTGTTCGGAATTTTATTGTCCCTGCTGTTTCTCCGCTTTGAAAATATATGGCTGGTTGCGGCGCTGCACAGCATTTGGAATTTTGTACAGGGAAATATATTTGGTGTATCGGTTAGTGGTTCAGCGGTTCTGCCGAGTGTGTTTGGTACGTCCAACACTGCGGGACGGGACTGGCTTAACGGAGGTTCGTTTGGTGCAGAGGGCGGGTTAGCAGTCACTGTGATACTTGCGGCAGCGATTGTTGTTTTGCTGCGGCTTATGAGAAAACAGGGATATTTTGAGCAGATTGAGCCGGTTCCAAATATGTATTCGGCGCAGGGAAATGCCTGGAATCCGCAAAATGGGAAACAGCCAGCCGGAAATCCTGCGCCGCAGAGAAAATATGAAAATATGGAAAGCTCTCCGGAAGAGACGCCATGGCGTTACCAGCAGGAGAGGGAACAGGCACAAAATCAGGTATCTGGTTTTGACCAGTCGTACTTTAAGGATGATAAATAATTATTTTGGATGCACCCTACATATTTTTTACAGCCGTAGCCAGCATCAGCTTGATTCGGTTTAACTGATTTACCTCGCTTGCACCCGGGTCATAGTCTACTGCTACGATATTGGTATCCTTGTACTGCCGGCGCAGTTCCTTGATAACACCCTTGCCGACGACGTGATTTGGCAGGCAGCCAAACGGCTGTGCGCAGACAATGTTTGGCACGCCAGAGTGAATCAGCTCAATCATCTCGCCAGTCAGGAACCAGCCCTCACCGGTCTGGTTTCCGCAGGAGACAATCGGAGAGGCGTATTCTGCCAGTGTCTTAATCGGAACCGTAGGAGAGAAACGGCTGCTTGCTGCGAGCGCATCGTTGGAAACCCTGCGGTATCGTTCCAGCAGACGGATCGCTAGGTTATTTATTACTGCACTGCTCTTTTTCTTGCCAAGGTATTCTGCCTTGAAGTTTGCATTGTACAAAGAGTACATAAAGAAATCCAGCAAATCCGGGCAGACTGCTTCTGCGCCTTCTGCTTCCAGCAGATCGACCAGATAATTATTTGCCAGCGGCAGGAATTTTACCAGAATTTCACCGACAATTCCTACACGCGGCTTTTTGATATCCTTTAACGGCAGCTCATCAAAATCTTTGATAATTCCCTGCACATTTTTCTTAAATTCAGACGATTTATTGGTCAAAATGGCTTTTTTTACAATGCGCAGCCATTTTTCGTGCAATGCGTTAGCAGAGCCAGGAACAGCTTCGTAAGGCCGTGTCTTATAGAGAACGCGCATAAATACATCCCCGTAAATCAATGCCTGAATCGCCTTGATCAGCATTTTCGGGTTAATGTGCAGGCCGGGATTCTTTTCGATACCCGCACTCATTGAGATAACCGGTATCTGTGACATTCCTGCTTTTTCCAGTGCACGCCGTATAAAACCAATGTAATTTGTTGCGCGGCATCCCCCGCCTGTCTGTGTAATAATCAGGGCAACCTTATTTAAGTCATATTTTCCGGACAGCAGTGCCTCCATAAATTGCCCGATTACCAGAAGCGAAGGATAGCAGGCATCATTGTTTACATATTTCAGCCCATAGTCAATACATTTCTCCGTACTTGGCAGTATTTCAATATGATAACCGCAGGATTCCAGCGCCGGTTCCAGAATATCAAAATGGATAGGCGACATCTGCGGAACCAGGATGGTGTATTCTTTGCGCATTTCTTCTGTAAAGATAACGCGGTGATGCGCAGTATCTGCTTTCTGCGGCAGTATATTCTTCCTTTCCCGTTCTTTGACAGCTGCCAGCAGAGAGCGTATCCGGATTCTCGCTGCGCCCAGGCTGTTTACTTCGTCAATCTTTAATACCGTATAAATCTTATTCTGCTTTGTCAGAATATCGCTGACCTGATCGGTTGTCACGGCATCCAGGCCGCAGCCAAAGGAATTGAGCTGCACCAGATCCAGGTCAGCCCGTGTGCTGACAAAAGAGGCGGCTTTATAGAGACGGGAATGATACATCCACTGATCCATTACAATGGTCGGCCGGTCAACCGTTCCCAGTTCCGAAATACTATCCTCAGTCAGTACGGCGACGCCAAAGGAATTGATCATTTCCGGAATGCCGTGGTTAATCTCCGGATCAATGTGATATGGCCTGCCGGACAATACAATGCCGTGACAGTTATTTTTTTCCATATAGTCCAACACTTCTTTTCCCTTTTGGGATATATCGCTGCGGACAGCCATCATCTCTTTCCATGCGGCGGAGGCGGCTGCCTTGATCTCTTTTACCGGAATGCCGTTTTCCTGCGAAAAGATCTTACAAAGGCGTTTTGTAATAATACTTTCGTTTTCAAACGAAAGAAAAGGATTTTGATATCGAATCTGGCCGTTGCGAAGCTCTTCGACGTTATTTTTAATATTTTCACCATAGGATGTCACAATCGGACAGTTATAGTGGTTGCCGCTTTCTTCTGTCTCCTTTCGTTCGTAAGGAACACATGGATAGAAGATATAGTCAAGACCCTGGCGGATCAGCCACGAAATATGGCCATGCGCAAGCTTCGCCGGATAGCATTCGGATTCACTCGGAATGGACTCAATTCCAAGTTCATAGATTTTGCGGCTGGATTCCGGTGAAAGAACAACGCGGTATCCAAGCTTTGTGAAAAAAGTGAACCAGAACGGATAATTTTCATACAGATTCAGCACTCTTGGGATGCCGACCTTACCGCGCGGTGCATCTTTTTCCTCCAGCGGAACATAATGGGCAAACAGACGCTTATTTTTGTAGTCAAACAGGTTTGGTACTTTTTTGGCGTTTTTCTCTTTGCCAATACCACGTTCACAGCGGTTTCCTGAGATAAACTGCCTTCCCCCGGTAAAGCGGTTGATGGTCAGGAGGCAGTGGTTTGTACAGCCCTTGCAGCGCGTCATGGAGGTTTCAAATCGCAGATCATTAATCTGTTCAATCGAGAGCATGGTTGTCTTTTGACCGGTATAGTGATCTCTTGCGATCAATGCCGCACCAAAGGCACCCATAATACCTGCAATGTCCGGGCGCACGGCGCTGCAGCCGGAGATCCTTTCAAAGCTCCGCAAAACGGCATCGTTATAGAAGGTTCCGCCCTGTACGACAACCTTTTCACCTAAATCTTTCGGGTCTGTCAGCTTAATTACCTTTAACAGGGCATTTTTGATGACAGAATATGCCAGCCCTGCAGAGATATCTGCAACACTTGCGCCTTCCTTCTGCGCCTGCTTTACTTTGGAATTCATAAATACCGTACAGCGCGAGCCAAGATCAATCGGATTTTCTGCATATAAGGCTACTTTGGCAAAATCGGCGACTTCATAATTCAGTGATTTGGCAAAGGTTTCGATAAACGAGCCGCATCCGGAGGAACAGGCTTCGTTGAGCTGTACTTTATCAACGGATTGATTTTTTATCTTAATGCATTTCATATCCTGTCCGCCGATGTCGAGAATGCAGTCGACATCCGGTTCAAAAAACGCAGCGGCATTGTAATGGGCTACCGTTTCCACCTCGCCTTCATCCAGCATCAGCGCCGCTTTAATTAACGCTTCGCCGTAGCCGGTCGAGCAGGAGCGGACAATTCTGGCACCCTCCGGCATTTTGGAGTAAATTTCTTTGATTGCTTTTAAAGAGGTTTTAAGAGGGCTTCCGTTGTTGCTGTTATAAAAAGAATACAAAAGAGAACCGTCCTCGCCGATCAGGGCAACCTTTGTCGTTGTGGAACCGGCGTCAATTCCCAGAAACAAATCCCCTTTGTAGGTTGAAAAATCTCCTTTTTTTACATCCTTTTTGGAGTGATCGGCAAGGAAAGCCTGATATTCCGTTTCATTTTTAAACAGAGGCTCCATGCGGGTAACTTCAAAATCCATATGTATCTCTTCCGAAAGCTTTCGGGTGAGATTGGCAAGTGAAGTCTGGCATTCCTCTTTTGCGTTCATTGCCGCACCGGATGCGGCAAACAGATGGGAATGTTCTGGGGCAATGATCTGTTCCTCTGTCAGGTGCAGTGTCTGGATAAATGCCTGCCGCAGCTCAGTCAAAAAGTGCAGGGGACCGCCCAAAAAGGCAACGTTTCCCCGGATTGGCTTGCCACATGCAAGGCCGCTGATTGTCTGGTTTACTACTGCCTGGAAAATAGAGGCAGAAAGGTCTTCCTTTGTTGCCCCCTCATTGATCAAAGGCTGAATATCTGATTTGGCAAAGACGCCGCATCTTGCAGCAATCGGATAGATTGCTTCATAATTTTTAGCATATTCATTTAGACCTGCCGCGTCTGTCTTTAAAAGAGTGGCCATCTGGTCAATAAAAGATCCGGTACCGCCCGCGCAGATACCATTCATACGCTGGTCGATTCCGCCGGTAAAATAAATGATTTTTGCATCTTCGCCGCCCAGTTCGATTGCGACGTCCGTCTGCGGGGCAAAATCCTTTAAAGAGGTGGCAACGGCCACTACCTCCTGCACAAAGGGAATGTCTAAGTGCTTTGACAGCGTCAGGCCGCCGGAACCCGTAATCATCGGTGCAACCGGAAGGTCGCCGAGTTTTTCGCAGGCATCTTTTATGATAGATGCCAGTGTTTCCTGAATGTTTGCGTAATGTCTCTGATAATCAGAAAAAATAATGTCTCCGTTGGTATTTAATACGGCTATCTTCACTGTAGTGGAACCAATATCGATTCCAAGTGTATTGTAATTTAACTTCATGATAGAAACTCCAATCTTGTGTATGGATTATGTATTGTGATGCTTTTGCACATCACAATACATAAATATGATTCACGAGCCATTATAAATTATCTTTTTTTGGAATGCAAGCCACAGATCAGATTTGCAGAAGGTAACTTGTGGAATTTCTCTTTTTTGCAATAGTGGCATTTTGTATGAGAGGGAATATATTAATAAAAAAAGGAAATAGATCAGGATGAACTACGATTATTGCAATGGGATTACTTATACGATAAAAAAAGGCGATTCTCTTTATGAAATCAGTCGCAGACATAATATTGCGCTGGGACTTTTATTGCGTGCAAATCCTTATGTAGACGTGTTTAATCTACAGGTGGGTGATACTATATGCATCCCGAAGAAAGAGCAGCAGGCAATGCCGTTTTCCAATGCTGGAAACGGCGCGGCCGGTATGGAAATGATGCCGGACGGCCAAAGCGGAAACGGCACGGCCGGTATGGAAATGATGCCGGGCGGCCAAAGCGGAAACGGCGCGGCCGGTATGGAAATGATGCCGGGCGGCCAAAGCGGAAACGGCGCGGCCGGTAT
>JAJQGL010000012.1:56927-63353 GCA_021200535.1 Clostridiaceae bacterium
GGAAATGATGCCGGATGATCAAAGCGGAAGCCGCGGCAGCACGGACAGAACCAGCGCTTCCGCCGGCAGGGAGCAGATGGATGAAATGCTTGTCTGGTCAGAGCAGATGCAGAAGAAGGCTTCCTGTGGGCAGACAGACAATGCGTCTTCCGAAATGTGGGAAAAATATGTTGTCCAGCCGGGGGATACCCTTGGGGAGCTTTTGCAAAAAATGAAAGGCAGTGAGGAAGCTTTTTGGGAAAGGAACAATCCCCAGGGGATATATCTGCTCCCCGGAGTGGCATATTTTATTCCGGGATCATGCACATCGGATCAATAAGAAAAGCGAAAGATTCTGCTGCAGACAATTAAAGTAGGTGCAATGCCTGACAGTATTTTTTACAGTGCAAAAAAGGGGGCTTTGTTTTGTTTGACAAAGGAAAGCCCTCTTACTATAATAAGTAATATGCCATACGTGGAAATTTTAAGAGAGAAAGGACAAGCATATGAGTGCATTTTTAAATAAACTTGAGCGCAAATTTGGCCGTTATGCAATCCCGGACCTGATCAAATATGTGGTTGCGGTGTATTGCGCCGGTGCAGTTATCGGCATAGTAAATGCTGATTTTTATTACAGCTATCTGGCATTGGATTTTAATGCGGTCTTTCATGGGCAGATATGGAGGCTGGTTACATTCCTTCTGGAGCCGGGAGATTTTTCCGGAGGAATCAATACGCAGTTTTTGATCAACATTGTGTTTTTCCTGATCAAGGTCAACCTGTTTTTTATGTTTGGGCGTTCTCTGGAACAGGCATGGGGAACATTCCGGTTTAATATGTATTTCTTTTCCGGATACCTGTTAAATATCATAGCGGCTTTGCTGCTCTATGCATCACCGCTTCATCTGAGTATCTATGACGCAGGCTTTGAGTACATTTACTGGGCAATGTTTCTGGCATTTGCCGTTATCAATCCGAACATGCAGTTTTTGCTTTACTTTATCATTCCGATCAAAGTAAAATGGCTTGCCATTCTGGATGTTATCTATCTGGGGTATCAAATTGTCACAGATTTGTACTATGGGATGCAGATGCTTTCCATCGGATATTCCACATATGCCTCAGTTTATTTTAGCATGGCTGCCGCCATTATTGTGTCACTGCTCAACTTTTTAATCTATTTCTTTGCGACAAGGAATTATCAGAGGATTCATCCAAAGCAGGTTCACCGCAGACGGGAATTTCGAAAGCAGACGCAGCAGTATAATGGATATTCTGGCGGGGCAAGACACCGCTGTGCGGTTTGCGGAAGGACAGAGTTGGATGATCCGTCCCTAGAGTTTCGATACTGTTCTAAGTGCGACGGCAATTATGAATATTGCTCGGATCACCTGTTTACGCATCAGCATGTTAGAAAAATGTAAACACGATAGAAAATGTAAAAATGTAAAAAAACAACGCAGAAATGAGGGAAATTATGTTTACTATTGTACTGATCGCTTTGGTTTCAAGCTGTTTGCTCTATTTTGTCCTGGGCTTTGTCCCGGAACATGTGATGACAGGGCCGGCTGCCAGCAGCGTTAGGAAACGGACATCAAACAGAGGAAGGGGCGGACGGAAGGGAAAACATTCCGTAAGCACCGTGGTTAATGGGATGTCTGATGAAGATGAACGGAAAGTAGGACTGTCTTTTTTGGCGGTTTTCATGGTGGCGGCATTCCTGATCCGTATTGCGGGGGCTTTGCTTTATAAAGGCTATGAGGCAGATTTAAATTGTTTTATTTCCTGGAGCGACATGGTTTATGAATACGGATTCGGCGAGTTTTACAAGCTGGATGCTTTTACAGATTATCCGCCGGGATATATGTATATCCTGTATCTGCTTGGCGGGCTGCGTTCCATGCTGGGGCTGGGGTCTGATTCGCTCATAACGGTGCTTTTGACAAAGCTGCCGGCCATTCTTGCGGATATGGCTACCGGCTATCTGGTATTCAAGATCGCGAATAAGCGGATGAAAACGACCGGAGCGGCTTTTATAGCCGGTATTTTCCTGATTACGCCATCCATTTTTCTGGATAGCGCCATCTGGGCCCAGGTGGACAGCGTGTTTACTCTTTGCATTGTGCTGATGTGTTATCTGATTACAGAAAAAAAATTGATTCCGGCGTATTTCATTTTTGCCGCCGGCATTCTGATTAAGCCGCAGTCTCTGATTTTCACGCCGGTGCTGATCTATGGAATTATTGACCAGATTTTTATAGAAGCGTATCAGTCATCCGGCAAGGGATTTTATAAAGAAAAAGCGTTTCAGAAGGTGTTCTTTCAAAATCTGTTTCTGGGACTGCTTGCCATTGCGCTGATTGCGCTGTTTATGATGCCGTTTGGTTTTACGGAGGCGCTTAGCCAGTATACGGAAACGGTCGGCTCTTATCCAAGCGCTTCGGTAAATGCGTATAATCTCTGGACAATGCTTGGGCAGAACTGGGTTTCGCAGACAGAGGTTTTTATGGGACTTACCTTTCAGACATGGGGGACTCTTTTTATCATTGTTACCGTGGTATTTTCTGCTGTGATTAATTTTAAGACAAAGGATACCCAGTCAAAGTATTATTTCATTGCGGCGCTGATTGTATCCGGTGTGTTTGTCCTTTCGGTCCGCATGCATGAGCGTTACATTTATCCTGCCGTTGTACTGCTGCTTCTGGCATATGCGGCCAGACCTAGAAAAAAACTGTTTTATGCATATCTGCTGATTGCGGCGGGAAGCTTTTGCAATATGGCATATTCCATGCTATATTATGATGCTTCTAATTTTGACCGGTATGAACTTTTTCCGCGGGTTGTCGGATTTTTTATGCTTTGTGTGCTTGCCTATTTAGTCTGGCTGTCCGTGTCCTGCTATTTGGGTTACCACTCCGAGGCACTGGAGGACAAGCTGATTCAGGATGATAATGCACTTCCGTTCTGGCGCCGGAAAATGAAAAGCAGGGATGAAAGTGTCATCAGGCCAACCCGGAAGCTAGGGAAAATTGTAAAGGCAGACCTGATTGCCATGGGTGTGATCACTGTTTTGTATGCGTGCGTGGCATTTTACAATCTGGGCAATATGGAGGCGCCTGAAACGGACTATTCGTTTGTAAACCAGGGGGAGGTTGTGCTCGATTTTGGACAGGAGGTACAGATTTCTAAAATATGGGACTATCTGGGATATCAGCACAATGTAAAATATATCATTGCTGTGACGAATGATTTGGAGTCGGGGGAATGGGCAGAAATTTATTCGGATGCCAGCCCATGGGAACCGGGGTCTGTATTTTGCTGGAACAGTACAGAGACTACGATTCAGGGGCGTTATGTACGGATTGAAGCAAACTCGGAAACGACAACAGACAGTATGATTGAGCTGATCTTTCAGGATGCGGAAGGAAATTCTCTGGTTCCGGTTAATACAGATGATTATCCGACACTGTTTGATGAGCAGGATTTGTTTGAGGGAAGAGCAAGCTGGAGCAATGGAACTTATTTTGATGAGATCTATCACGCAAGATCTGCCTATGAAATGATTCATGGTTTGTATACCTATGAAAATACGCATCCGCCATTGGGGAAGATTTTCATTGCTGTCGGTATTTTGATTTTTGGCATGAATCCGTTTGGCTGGCGCTTTATGGGAACTTTATTTGGCGTGCTGATGCTTCCGATTTTATATTTGTTTGCGAAAAAGCTGTTTCAGGAGACATGGATCAGTATTGTGACAACGCTCCTGTTCGCACTTGATTTCATGCATTTTACGCAGACGCGCATTGCGACGATTGATGTATTTGTCACGCTGTTTATTATACTTGCATATTATTTTATGTTTTGCTATACCAGAAAAAGTTTTTACGATACCCGACTCCGTGATACGTTTTTTGCGCTGGGGGCTTGCGGTATTGCAATGGGACTGAGCTGGGCATGTAAATGGACGGGGATTTATGCGACTGCAGGGCTTTGCCTGCTGTTCTTTGTGACGATGGGTCAGCGTTTCCGCGAATATATTTATGCGGTTAAGCACCGGGGCGGTACATCCTATGGAATCTCGCACAACTATATTGCCCAGAATTTCCATCAGCTGTTTTTCAAAACGATTGGCTTTTGCTGCATTTTCTTTGTTGTGATTCCTGCCACTATTTATACGCTGTCTTATATTCCGTTTAATGATTTAACAGATCATGGGGTTGTGCGCAGGATGTTGGACAATCAGACGTCAATGTATAATTATCACAGCAACCTGGAATCGACACATCCATATTCTTCAACATGGTATGAATGGCCGATTATGAAACGTCCGATCTGGTATTTTTCCGGTGAGATCACATCAAATCTCAGAGAGGGGATCAGCGCATTCGGAAATCCTGCCGTATGGTGGATGGGGATACCGGTATTTTTGATCATACTTTACCTGGCGCTCCGGAAAAAAGAAAAGGGAGCGGGCTTCCTTGCGGTCGGTTATCTGTCACAGTACCTGCCATGGGTATTTATTGGACGTGTGGTTTTTATATACCATTATTTTCCGAGTGTTCCGTTTGTTGTTATGATGATTGGGTACTGTATGAAGAAGCTGGTCGACTGGAAGCCAAAGCTAAAGCCCGCGATGTATGTGTATGTAGGAATTGCGCTGGTTTTGTTTGTTATGTTTTATCCGGTTATCAGTGGAAAAGCGGTAGACCCGGAGTATGTGCAGAAATGGCTGAAATGGTTTGACGACTGGGTACTGATTCAGACATGGTAGCATTTTTATCTGCGGACAGGCAGTGAGCTGTTTGCGGCAGCTTGCCTTATATAGAAGAAATGGGGATTAACATGAGTAGTAAAATAAGAAATCTGGTTAAAGAGCTGGAACAGGAAAAAGAGATCAATACGATTCTGCCGGAGTACGTCAGACAGTATATGATGCTTGGAAACCGTCACGCCAGAATAAAGCTGATGATGGAATATTATATGTTTTATGAGACAATCTCTGAAGGGATTAACCCATATATTGATACGGCGCAGGATATTACCGCAGCTTTGCATCAGGTGGTTGAGACAGTATATGAAAAAAAGCCGGGCGCGGAGGAGCTTTTGCAGCTTTCGGGGGAATTATTAAGGATACGTGGTGAGATTACCGGCCGGATGCAGGTGCTGACAGCATATGTTGACCGTTTTGTGGTATATGAGTATATTTTAAACCGGGTGCAGTACCGCTTTGAGGATCAGGAGATGCTTCCGGCGGACAGTGTATTTGCGAGGGATTTGGTGAATTTTATTTTTTCCAGCCAGGACAATGTAACCATTAGTGACAATATCCGTTTTGTGATTGGGCAGCTTCCGATGCGAATGGCCAGAAATCATTATTATGATCTGATTCGGAATTGTATTTCGCTTTATAAGGGCGCAGATAAAAGCTCTTTAGACGGTTTCCTGTATATGTTTCGCACCAATGCCATGCTGTACCAAAATGAAGCGATGGGGGAATATTTTACGGAGTTTGTGCCTGTGCTAGAAGAGCTGTCTGCGCTTGATTATGAGAAGCTTGATTACCAGACATATCAGATTTATGCAGAGAAGATACGGTCCAACGCATCGAAACTAAATGATATTTCGGATTTGTATATGCAGTTGGCGCAGCTGGTTAATGAGCTTTATATCATCTGTGTTACAGAAAAATATGCAGGGGAAGAAAATGATCTTTCTGCGGCTGCCACGGCAGTTCGAGGTGTCAACAGCCTCTTTTTGCAGAAAGAGAGCGAGGTATGGCAGCCCGATAATGGAGAGCCAGTAGAAACAGAGGAAGAAAAAATGTACTGGCTTGGCGGGTTGTTTCAGGAGATTGAGGGAAAGCAGGAGCAGACGGCAGAGGCTTTAAATATGGTAGGTGCTGTGCTGGAAGAAACCATGGAAAACCAGTCCGATGCGATTCATTCACTTGGCTTGGAACCGGATTTCGTGATTTTGAAAAAGATATTTCTGCTGACGTCCAATAGTGTCTTTGCAGAGCTGGAGGAAATTTCATCTGACGGAAAGGTGACAGAAGAAATGGCGGAGGAAACGGCGGCGCAGCTGATTGCTGAATGTAAATCGTTTTTCCAGGGGAAAAGCCGTATGCTGCGGAGGGCAGTGATGGCGAATACGCTGGAAAACATGCCGGTCTTTTTTCAGACGGCGCAGGAGGTTGCAGATTATGTAACGAATGCATTGGCGCAATGCGATGATGAGGCGGAGAAATATGCCTCTAAGCAGCTGCTGATGGAGATTATGCATTAAAACAGGAGGTACGCCGGTGTTTCATTGGAATGCGGGACTTTATATGGATGAAAAAGTAAAGAAAAAGCCTGTGCGCTACCGCAGAATGGTGGAACGTTCAAAAAAGCGCCTGTCTGTGAGGCAGTGTTATTGCATTACGCTGCCGGCAAACGAGATGAATTG
>JAJQGL010000052.1 GCA_021200535.1 Clostridiaceae bacterium
TCATCAAGATACAATTCAAGACAAGTGTCTCACGATAGACAGGTGTCTCTTGTTTCTCATGGACATCTGCTGTAAAATGATAGTGCTTACCCATAGCAAAATGGGGCAGCTACTCTTTAAACTTATGGTGTATGCTACAGGAGAACAGTATGAATAAACAGCCTGAAATTACAGATGCAACAAGAGAAACACTTATCAACGCATTTTTCCAGCTTGCACAGAAAAATAATATAACTCAAATCACTGTCCGCGAAATCATAAATTTAGCTAGGTACAGCCGGGCGACTTTTTATCGATACTTCAAGGATGTCTTTGCTCTGGTAGAATATGCAGAGGATAGTTTTTTCCAAAAGGCAAAAGCGGCGTTAGCAGAATATGATACCGGTAATTGTGTATATGACAGACACTTTTTTGATATGGTTGACGCCTGCTGGGGATTGATTTCCCTGGCAGGCATTATTTTTTTGCATCAACACCCCCTCAAACTGCATCCGCAAGGCGCACTAAAAAAACTGCTGATGTCCTTATAAACACCAGCAGCCAAAAAAAACATATATTAAATTCTTATCTCCTGCCTACGATTCTATGGTAGTCCTCGATATCGAGAACAAACTTCACATAAGAATCAGGTTCTCTCTGATTTTTGGTTGCCCAAGAGACACACAGTCTCCACATTCCCGGTCTGTGCAAACATATCCACACAGCTCACTCTCTCCAACCGGTAGCCTGCCTCCTCCAGCAGAACCAAATCCCGCGCAAGGCTGGTGGGTTTACAGGAAATATATACAATATTTTCCACGCCAAACTGAACAATCTTACGCAGCGCCTTTGGATGAATGCCGTCTCTGGGCGGGTCAAGAACAATATAATCCGGCCTTTCTTCGATTTCGTCAATAACCTTTAGTACATCACCTGCAATAAATTCGCAATTTGGCAGATTATTTTCTTTCGCATTTTTTCTGGCAGCAAGGACAGCTTCTTTTACAATCTCCACGCCAATAACCTTTTTTGCAACAGGGGCAAGCATTTGTGCAATCGTCCCCGTACCGCTATACAGGTCAAAAACAACCTTATCCTTCCATGCCGTCTGATCCGTTGCAGATCCGTTTAACACATATTCCCTTACCCGCTGATATAAGACCGCAGCGCCCCTTGTATTTGTCTGAAAAAAAGAAAACGGCGAAATCTGGAATTTCAGCCCAAGGATTTCTTCTGTAAAATGATCCGTCCCATACAATATTTCTGTTCTGTCACTTTGAATCACATCCCCGAGACTATCATTTATCATCAGCAAAAAACCAACCAGTTTTCCCTCTAAATCAAGTTTTCGCAAACGATCTGTCAGACTGCTCCAGTCTAACATCTGCTGTGAGGATACCACCAATGCCACCAGCATTTCTCCTGTAGATGCCGCCCGGCGGACTAAAAGATGCCGCAGAACTCCTTCATGGCTTTTTTTTCGATAATGAGGTATCTCTCTCTCGGCACAATACTCTCTAACACAGGTTAAGACATTCGTAAAATCCGGGTGAACCAGTTTACAGCAGTCTGCATTAATAATATCATGAAAGCTGCCTTTTTTGTGCAGCCCCAGTGTAAGCGGCCCATCCTTTACTTCGTCTCCAAACGAAAATTCCATTTTATTGCGATAGCCAAAGATATCCGGACTCGAAAAAATCCCATCAAAAAAATACGTTTTCTTTCCGATTGCTCCGTCAATTAATTTTAAAACCTGATTTTTCTTAATCTCTAACTGCCTTTCATATGGAATGCTCTGATACATACAGCCGCCACAAACGCCAAACTGGTGACAGGCCGGCTTTTCCGTCTCCAATGGTGATTTTTTAATAACCTGTAAAAGCTGCCCCTGGCATTTATCTTTCCTTGCTTTTTTTATGGCAAAAGAAACGGTTTGTCCTGCAATACCGCCCTTTATCGCAACTTTTGTTTTCTGTATCTGGCCTGTCTCAGTTTCTTCTGTCACATAGACAACCGCCTTGTTCGGAAAATCAACCTCTTTAATCACTCCCTCATAAATCTGTCCTTTTTTCACACTGCCCTCCATTTATTATGGCAAAACACCTGCACTAGTATAGTGAATATTAACCGGCGTATCCTGCCAGCCTTTTTATCCGCTGCACTGGTTACCTTTTTGCAATATTCCCCAAAACAGTTAATTTACTTGCAAATTCCCGGACACTGGCAAGCGCATTGCCAACGCCCGGCGACTTCACATTCCCCTCAACCTCTACAAAAAACCGGTACTCCCATGTTCTGTTTTCAATCGGACGAGATTCAATTTTGGTCAGATTGAGGTTATTATAATAAAAGTTTGCCAGCATATTATACAGGGCTCCTACCTGATGCTTTACTTCAAAGCAGAGACATAATTTATTAGCATCAGAAAGAAAAATATTCTGATTCGTTATAATAATAAAACGGGTATAATTCTGATCTTTCGAATTGATTGCCTCCTGAATAACATCCAGCCCAAATGCCTTTGCAGCACGTCTGCTCCCAATCGCAGCCTGTGTCTTATCCTGATCTTGTGCCACTTTTTTGGCTGCGCCTGACGTACTGGAATAGGTTTTGGTTGAAATATTAGAATGACGGTCTAAAAAATCAGCACATTGCAGCAATCCCTGCGCATGCGAATAAACCATTTTTATATCCTCCAGCTTTGTACCAGGAAGCCCCATCAAATCCTGCTCTACCTTCACAACATGCTCCGCCACAATCGTCACATCATAATCTGTCAGCAAATCATAAATATCTGTAATACCGCCGGTAGATGTATTTTCAATAGGAAGAACACCATATTTCGCCTCACCGTTTGCCACAGTCTCCATCACCTCGCGAAAGCTCTGGCAGCTAAATGATGAAATATTTTTCCCAAAAACTTCTTCCATGGCCTGCTCTGTAAAAGCGCCCTTTTCACCAAAGCAAACCACCCTTGTATCCTCATCCGCATCTAACGTATCTACCTGCCGAAATGGAATTTCATTGACTCTGGGCCCCAATACCTGATACTGGTATTTTCGGCTGATCGACATGATCTGGCGAAACAAATCCTCTACACCAGTTTTATTAAATTCATCCTCAACCATCCCCCGCAGTTTTTCAATTTTTTCCTCTTCCCGCTTTGGGTCAAATACCTGCTTTCCGGTACTTCTTTTATATGCGGCAACATCTGTCGCAACACTCATCCGTTTCTGAAACAGACGCACAATCTCCTGGTCAATTTCATCTATTTTTTTCCTGCTCTCTGCTAAATCAACAATCATACTAATCCCCATTTCATGTATCATTTGAATCTCTGCCTATTTTTTAACAATAAAGCACTAATACAGCTTCACAGTAATATCTTAACACAACCTACACGGATCTGACAACTCCACACTGCTGCAGTGCTTTGGATTTGCCGCAAAATTTTTCAGCAAAATAAACAGTACGAACAGGTATACTATTTTTTCAGGGTATAGCCCGCCTGTGCAATCACATTGTCAAATTCTTCCATCGAAACTTCTTTTTCCATTTTGACAACAGCGCACTTGTTCTCCAAATCCACTTTGGCAGTTACACCATCCATTCCGTTCAATGCATCCTCCACATGCTTTTTGCAGTGTTCACACATCATTCCATCAATCTGTAACGTTTTCTCCATCATTTCTCTTTCCTCTCTTTCTTCACTTTCTATTTTGTTATTATTCCAACCCGGCATCTGGCAGTTTCCAGTGCTTTGCTCCGGATATTCTTCAATCCGAAAGCCTCTGAGACGTAATGCATTGCTGACTACACAGACACTGCTCAGGCTCATTGCTGCGGCGGCAAACATGGGATTCAAAAGCACGCCGAATGATTGGTAAAGCGCGCCTGCCGCCAAAGGAATCCCTATGACATTGTAAATAAATGCCCAGAACAGATTTTCCTTAATATTTCGGATTACCTTCCTGCTCAGACGGATTGCCGCCGGAACATCACTAAGCCTGTTCTTCATCAAAACAACATCTGCCGCGTCAATGGCAATATCTGTCCCTGCGCCAATAGCAATACCGATATCTGCTCTCGTAAGTGCCGGAGCATCATTAATACCATCTCCGACCATCACAACCTTCCCCTGCTCCTGCAGAGAACGTACAACCGCCTCCTTTCCATCCGGCAGCACGCCTGCAATCACCTGGTCCACACCAGTCTGTTCCGCAATCGCCTGTGCTGTCCTCTCATGGTCTCCGGTCAGCATAACCACACGGATTCCCATTTTTTGCAGCTCCTGTACCGCATATGGGCTGTCCTCTTTTATCACATCTGCCACGGCAATTACGCCCAACGGACAATCCTGCTGCACAAAGAAAAGCGCTGTTTTTCCCTGGTCCGCCAAGATATCTGCCTGTTTTTGCAAATCAGACGGAATGTCTGTATGCTCTTTAACAAACGCCAGATTACCACCCAGCAGCTGTTTTCCTTTCCAGATTCCCTGCAGCCCATTGCCGGGAACAGACTGGAATGCCTCCGCTGCCGGAACGGATATTCCCTTTTCCCTTCCCATTACAAGAATCGCCTTTGCCAGCGGATGCTCACTCTGCTGTTCCAACGCATAGGCTGCTTCTAAAAGCACTTCCTCTGAAATTCCCTCTGCCGGAAGCAGATCGGTAACCCGCGGTTCCCCTTTTGTAATAGTACCTGTTTTGTCCAGTGCCACAATATTTATTTTACCGGTTTCTTCCAGGGAAACTGCTGTTTTAAACATAATTCCATATCTGGCGCCCATCCCGTTTCCCACCATAATGGCAACAGGCGTTGCCAATCCCAGTGCGCAGGGACAGCTGATTACCAGAACGGATATTGCCCGCGCAAGCGCAAATCCCATTTCTTTTCCAACAAGGAGCCAGATTACCAGTGTCAACAGGGCAAGACCAATCACTGCTGGCACAAAAATGCCGGACACCCGATCTGCTATTTTGGCAATGGGAGCCTTTGTCGCAGCTGCATCACTAACCATTTGGATAATCTGGGATAGCGTGGTATCCTCTCCTACCCTTGTCGCTTCACAGGTTAAAAATCCCGACTGGTTTGCCGTCGCTGCAGAAACAGCATCTCCCGGCTCTTTATCCACCGGTATGCTCTCCCCCGTCAGCGCAGATTCATTTACTGCACTGCTGCCCTTTGTCACAATACCATCCACTGGTATATTTTCACCCGGGCGCACAACAAACAAATCCCCCGTCCGCACCTGACTGATCTCAACCACAGTCTCCTGCCCGTCACGAAGCACCGTTGCTGTTTTTGGCGCAAGCTTCATCAGGCTTTTAATCGCATCTGTCGTCTTTCCCTTTGAATGCGCTTCTAACATCTTGCCCAGTGTAATCAGTGTCAAAATCATTGCCGCCGATTCAAAATAAAATTCATGCATCCATGCCATTACTGCCTGAGAATCCCCGCGCATCTGCGCATCTGTCATCGCAAAAAGTGCATAAACACTGTAAAGATAAGACGCCCCTGCTCCCAGTGCAACTAATGTATCCATATTGGGCGCACGGTGAAAAGCCCCCTTGCATCCATTGACAAAAAACTTCTGGTTCACCACCATAATTGCCGTCGTGAGCAAAAGCTGGTACAGTCCCATCGCCACATGGTTATCCGCCACCGGTTCCGGCAGCGGCCAGTTCCACATCACATGCCCCATGGATACATACATCAGCGGCAGCAGCAAAATAACCGACACAATCAAACGCCGGCGCATCAGAGGTGTTTCCCTGTCTTTTAACAGCTCATCATACTCCTTGTTTCCTGCTGCACTCTGACCGCCGGTACCAGCGGCTTCTTTTTTTGACGCCCCATATCCTGCCGACTCCACGGCAGCAATAATATCCTCGGGCAGTGCTGTCCCTTCTACTCCCATTGAATTAGTAAGCAGACTGACGGAACAGCCCGTAACCCCCTCCACCTTGGAAACAGCTTTTTCTACCCTGGCGCTGCAGGCAGCACAGCTCATTCCGGTTACCATGTATTGTTCCATTTTCCACACCAAACCTTTCTTACTGATTTAGCCCCATGCTGTATCTGTCTGCCATAGCAGTGCATAACAGAAAAAACACTTCATTGATGCATGGACTATCACTTCATTAACCTTTGTAACAGTATAACCAACTCATCAATAATCTCATCATTTCCCTGCCGGATATTTTCCGCAACACAGCTTCGCAGATGGTTTCCCAAAAGAACCTTATTAAAACTGTTAAGTGCAGCATTCACCGCTGATACCTGAATCAGAATATCTGCACAGTAAGCATCCTTTTCAAGCATTCCCTGAATACCCCTCACCTGTCCCTCAATACGCTTTAGCCGATTCATCAGATCCTTATATTCCTTCTCATCCCGCTCCTTCGTCTTGTGACAGGAGCAATTCCCGGCTGCCTGACTCTCCATTTCAAACCTCCTAACACTTTCCGGAACAACAAAAGATTGCTGTGTCTGTCACCGGCCCCTGTCAATAAAAAGATACCCCAGACCGGTATTTTGTCTATCAACAATAATATACCGGTCCGGGGTATCTTGTCAACCCTCTTTCCCTGATACAGTATTTTTATCCGGAGCACGTTCTAATTTCGTATGACTTTGCAAAGGCATACGAAAAGGCTTGTTGCTATATACCATGTACCATTTTTATAAAATCACAAATCCTTTCGCGGGATTGCTGCATTCCCCATGACATCACACACACACCATCTGCCCCTAATGCCACCGCCTGCAATGCATTCTCCGGAGAAATACCGCCGATGGCATAGACTGGCACGCTTGCCCTCCCGCAGATCTCCTTTAACTGGGAAAGCCCTCTTGGCGCTGCCCCTTTTTTACAGTCTGTTGGAAACACATGTCCGAAAAAAACATAATCCGCACCACATTTTTGCGCCTCTTCCAGCTGTGAAACAGAATGGACAGACACCCCCATGCGAAATGTTTTTTTCTCCGGTTTAAGCCGCTGCGCTTCAGGAAGCGGCAAATGCAGGGCACAGGCTCCCAGTCTCTCCGCCACATCCACATTTTGATGAAGCACCGGCAAAACATGGTATTTCCCGCACAGCAAAAGAAATCTCTCAGCAAGCACTTCATACTCTTTTGCAGGCAAATCCTTTTCCCGCAGCACAATTTCATCCACTCCCGCTTCTGCCAGCACCGTAAGCTGTTCCCAAAATGAAGCGCTGCACAGTCTGCGGTTTGTCACTACGATTACCTTACACATAAATATAATCACTCATAACAGGCTGAAGGCCTGCATCCTGAATTGCCCGATACACCTCTTCTACATTTCTGCCATCCGAAATTTCAAATTGTGCATCTCCTACATTTTCATTGTCCTGGGTGTGTTCGCCAATGCCAACTGATACTCCTGCGGAAATCTTAGTCGCGGCAATTCCAATCACATGATCTCTCACACGTGCGCACTCTCTGGTAGAGATCGTGATATTGGCAAACGGCATAAAGATACGGTATGCCGTAATCACCTGCAAAAGCTGCGGTTCATGAACATCCTTTGGATTAATTTTATCATTATTAATAATCGGACGCAGCCGCGGACAGGAAAACGCAATCTCCGCATGCGGGTATTTTCTCTGCAGCAGCCATGCGTGATACCCTGTTGCAAATGCATCCTTTCGAAAATCATCCAGCCCAAGAAGCGCAGCAAAGCCGACGCCCCGCATCCCGCCTTTTAACGCCCTTTCCTGTGCATTCAAACGATATGGAAAAATGCGTTTATGTCCTGCCAGATGCAGTGTTTCGTATTTATCGGAATGATAGGTCTCCTGGAAAACCGTGACATAATCTGCGCCGCATTCGTGCAGATAGGCATATTCATCCGAATTCATCGGATAAACCTCCAGGCCAATTACCTTAAAATATTTTCTGGCAATTTTACAGGCTTCGCCAATGTACTTTACATCCGACATCCTGCGGCTTTCCCCGGTCAGCAATAAAATTTCCTGCAGCCCGGTCTCTGCAATCGCCTGCATTTCCTGTTCAATCTGCTCTGCATTCAGCTTGGCACGGCGGATTTTATTGTGGCAGTTAAAGCCGCAGTAAATACAATAATTTTCACAATAATTTGCGATATACAGCGGTGTAAACAAATATACGGAATTGCCAAAATGCTTTCTCGTCTCCTGCTTTGCCCTCTGTGCCATTTCCTCTAACAACGGCATTGCCGCCGGAGACAGCAGCGCTGCAAAATCCTCCGGAGTGCATACATCCCTGGCAAGCGCCTGCCTGACATCCTGCTCTGTATATTTTTCGTAGTCATATGCCTCCATTTTCTCAATCACCTGCTTTTGAACATCCGATTCCTCCAAAATCTCCATATCCGGCAGATATGTCATATGGTCAATCCGGTTCTCCGGCTGCAGCTCTTTTATTTCACTCATATTTTTCGCCTCCTCTTTGCTTCTACTGTCTCAAAAAACCGGTCAGTGGAGAAGATGCACTCCCTCCTTTTTCCAGCACTCTTCCAAGGCCGGACAAATATGCTTTCCTGCCCGCCTGAATTGCCAACCGGAACGCATCCGCCATCTGGGGAATATCCCCTGCCGTTGCCACCGCGGTATTTGCCATAACGGCAGCGGCCCCCATTTCCATCGCCTCACATGCCTGCGACGGACATCCGATTCCCGCATCCACAATAATAGGCAGATCTATTTCATCAATCAGTATCTGGATAAACTCTTTTGTACAAAGCCCTTTATTGGAGCCAATCGGCGCGCCCAGCGGCATAATGCAGGCTGCTCCGGCATCCTTGAGATCTCTTGCAACATTCAAATCCGGATACATATACGGCATTACGACAAATCCCTCTTTCACCAGCAGTTCGGTTGCTTTTACCGTTTCCGCATTATCCGGCAAAAGATATTTACTATCCCGCATAATTTCTATCTTTACAAAATCACCGCAGCCGACT
Source organism: Clostridiaceae bacterium (assembly GCA_021200535.1). Taxonomy (GTDB): domain Bacteria; phylum Bacillota; class Clostridia; order Lachnospirales; family Lachnospiraceae; genus Butyribacter. Next base: position 8,948 of record JAJQGL010000052.1, read on the forward strand.
TCACGCGCAAGCTTTGCAATCCGAACAGCCTCGTCCGCATTCCGCGCGCCGGATGTATTAGGAAGAAGCGTAACCCCGTCCGGAATATAATCCAGAATGTTTGCCATTCCTCCCTGATTGGCACGGCGCAGCGCAAGTGTTATAATCTGCGCGCCGGCCTGATTGACTGCTGCCTTTATTAAATCCAGCGAATACTTTCCAGACCCCAAAATAAACCGCGATTCAAATGTATGGCCTCCAAGCACCAGACAGTCCTTGCTCTCATCCGGCAGCCCTGAAGCGCCGCCACCCATAAACTCTACAACCTCCAGTTCATCCTGTTCCAGCAGAATACAGTCTGCATACTGCTCCTTTGAAACAATCTCCCCATTGCGCTCTACCGCAATCCTTCCAATAACGTATCCATTTTCTTCCAGCCATTTCTGCAAAGAAATCCCTTCCCTGCAGGATACCTGCTTTCCACATGCTGTTATCTCCATCTCGTACCTCATTTCTGCAAGCCAGGCAAATTTGCATACCAATAAAACCGGCCTGCTGGTATTATCGGTATATTACAACGAAGTTTCCTATACAATAAAAAAATCCACAAAGAAACGACACCCGCGGTGGTGTCCCCCTTCGTGAACCGGTTGTTTCACTCTATGGCACTGCCGGTCATCGCTGACCAACAGCACGATATCTATCATAACACAATTCCCCCAAAAACACAATATCTGCCAAGCCCCTATTTCCGCCTGCTAAACTCACAGCCGCAATAATCCTGCCGGTAAAGCCCATACTCCTTTGAATATTGAATGGATTGTAAATACCCGCCTTTTTTCTTAAAATCAGAGACAAGATACGGAACCGAATATTCCTGTGCAAGCCGGAGTCCGATCTCGTTTAGCTTTTGTGCATTTTTATGCGGGCTGACCGACAATGTCGTCGTAAAATAGTCAAAACCATTTTCCTTTGCATATTCTGCCGCCTTCCTCTGGCGAAGCTCATAGCAGGCAAAGCATCTCTCCCCACCCTCCTGCAGCTCTTCCATCCCTTCCGCCATCCGGTAAAAACGCTCCGGGTCATACACGCCCTCTGCAAAAGAAATGCTGTATTTTGCCGGCAGCTGCTGGATCAGACGCTTCTGCTCCGCCACTCTTTTCCGGTATTCCTCCTGCGGAGAGATATTGGGATTATAATAAAAAACAGTAATCCGAAAATACTCCGCCAGATAATGCAGGCAATAGCTGCTGCACGGCGCACAGCAACTGTGCATCAAAAGCCGCGGCACTCTGTTTTCCTTCTCAAGACCGGCAATAATATGGTCCAGTTCAATCTGATAATTGATTTTATTCATTTTCGCTTCCCCATCTGTCTCCTTTACAGCCTGTATTGCAAATTCCATTCCTATGCCACACGCCGCCTGTACTGCAAATTTCCATACCACACGCCGCCTGTATTGCAAGTTCCTATACCACAGGCAGCATCTCTGATATACACTCTATTTACACTATTTCGCAAACACACGCAGCAGATATGTCTGTGAAACTGCCTGCTCTGTCAGTCCCATCTGTACAAGCGTCTGCTCCGGCACAAACTGAAAAAACAGAAAGCACAGAATATACAGCTCTGCAAATGCAACAAAAAAACCTGCGGCTGCTCCCCCCAGCTTGTTTATCGTGCCAACCACCGGGATATAATCTACGATTTTAAGAAGATACAACAATTTCCGGAGCACAAGCAGCACCACAATAAAAACAAGCAGATAAATAAGGCCGCAGGCAAGATTATCCGCCACCAGACGGACAGCTTCCTCTGCAAGCGGCACCTCTCCCATATCGGCTCCCATGTTTTTCTCCAGCAGAGGAAGGATAACGCTGCTGCTAAAGCCATCCGCAAACAGATGCGCCACAATCCTGGCTGCAAATGCCGCAGCAACCAGTGATGCCAGCTGCGCAAGCTTTATTACCAGCCCCAGCATCCAGCCTCTCCAGACCGATATCAGAATCAAAAGCAAAAAAACCAGATCAATCCCTGTTCCTACTGACATTACAATAAAACATCTGCCATGTCATACAGACCGGCACCCTTTCCTTTCAGATATTTTGCTGCGACAACAGACCCTTTTGCAAAAACACCGCGGGAATACGCCTGGTGCGAAAAAGTAACCACTTCGTCTGTCCCCGCAAAAATAATGTCATGTTCCCCAACAATCGTGCCGCCTCGAACCGCGGAAATTCCAAGCTCTTTCTTTTCCCTCTTACGGCGGACCTGCGAACGGTCATACACATATTCATACTGGTTGTCCATCGCTTCATTAATCGAATCTGCCAGTGCAAGCGCCGTGCCGGAAGGTGCATCCAGCTTCTGGTTGTGATGCTTTTCAACAATTTCAACGTCAAAGCCCTCTCCCGCAAGTTTTTTGGCGGCCTCCTTTACCAGCTTAATCAACAGATTTACGCCGACAGACATATTGGCAGAACGAAGAATGGCAACCTTTTGCCCTGCTGCAAGCAGCGTCTCTGTCTGGCTGTCGTTTAGCCCGGTGGAACACTCTACCAGCGGAATCTGCCTGTCCACCGCATAGGCAATCCGCTCTTCAATGCCCTGTGCAGATGAAAAATCAATAATCACATCTGCAGCAACATCACAATCCATGATATTTTGAAAAACAGGATATTGGTCATTTTTCTGACCGATAATATCTACGCCCGCTGCAATTCTTGTCTCTGCATCCTCTGCCACAATACCGGTAATCATTTTTCCCATTCGCCCATTACATCCAACTAAAATAATATCTGTCATTTTCATCCTCATTTCCGCGCACATTCTCTGCGCATAGTATGCAAATGACCGATAGATCCCTCTACCGGCCATGTTTTCACCGGCCATCCGGCCGCAAATTAAACTTTTTACTCTGCCAGCGTAATTCCCGCAGCAAGCATTTCTTTCTTTAAGATTTCCTGGTGGGCCGGCTCCATTTCTGTCAGCGGCAGACGCAGCGGACCTGCCTGATATCCCATCAGATTCAGCGCTGCCTTCACCGGAATCGGGTTCACCTCGCTAAACAGCGCATTGATCAACGGAAGATACTGAATCTGCAGCTTTGCCGCAGCCTGAACGTTCCCTTCCATTGTTTGGATAACCATGTCATGCATCTGCTTTGGAATCACATGCGATGCAACAGAGATTACCCCTTTGCCGCCAAGCGCTGTAATCGGAACAACCTGATCATCATTGCCGGAATACAAATCAATCTCTCCCTGTGTCAGGGAAAAAATCTTCGCAATCTGCGACATATCCCCGGAGGCCTCTTTGACACCGACAATATTATCCACCGTATTTACCAGATCGGCAATCGTCTGCGGTGCAATGTTTACACCGGTACGCCCCTGAATATTATATAAAATAACCGGAATGTCGACCCCTGCGGCAATCTCCGTAAAGTGCTTCTTCAAACCGTTCTGTGTTGCTTTGTTGTAGTAAGGAGACACCACCAAAAGTCCGTCCGCACCGACGCGCTGCGCTTCTTTTGACAAGTAAACCGCTGTCCCGGTACAGTTAGAACCACTTCCGGCAATAACGGGAACACGTTTTTTTGTCATTTCCACACATGCTTTCACCGTCTCAATATGTTCCTCATGAGACATTGTAGATGCTTCACCCGTCGTTCCACAGACAATAATCGCATCGGTTCCATTTGCAATCTGGTCATTGATAATCCGCTCCATCTCATCATAATGAACAGATCCGTCCTGCAGCATCGGTGTGATTAAAGCCACACCCGCACCTGTAAAAATCGCCATTTTCATCCTCACTTCTGCGCACATTCTTTGCGCATCCCGGAATTGTGCCAAGTGCGCACAGACACCAATTCCGTGTGTAAAAAACCTTCCTGTATCGTAATCTTTTTTACACCGTCTAACCTCATGCAGCCCTTCTATCTTATAGTATATGCCTGTTTTTACAGTCTGACCCTGTCAGCATACCCTGCTGTTTTTCCGGAAACACGTTCCTAAACGCAGTCCTTTTCCAAATCAATTTTTGAAATAATATCTGCCCGCTCTGCAATTTCTTCCGGGAGCCGCCTGCCGGTCAAAACCAGCCTGCAATAATCACTGCGCATGTTAATCAGCTGCAAAATGTCCTCCAGTGATACAATACCTTCATCCAAAAGCCCCAGCACCTCATCCAGCACTAAAACATCACATTCCCCGGTATCAATCACCTTTCTTGCAAAATTAAACCCATTTAAAATATTCTGTCTCTCCTCCTTTTGCTTGGACGCCAACAATTCCCCATAGCATGCCATTTCCTTTTCAAAGCGGAACAGCTTGATGTCCGGCTCCAGCCTGTCCAGAAAATTAAACTCCTCCGAATCCTTTCCCTTCAAAAACTGGATGATAATCACTGACTGCCCCAAACTGGCAGCCCGGATACACTGACCCACTGCAGCAGATGTTTTTCCCTTTCCCGGTCCGTAAAACACCTGAACAATTCCCTGATCCATGAAATACCTCCTATAGAACCACAAACCATTTCCCAAAAATAAAAATGGCTGGGGCAACTACGCTTTCCATAGTCAACTCTAGCCATTTTATCATATATTATTAAAAAAATCTATCTTTTTTTCTCGGCCTGCCGCCGCGCTGCCCATCTATGCCTCTTCGTCCTCGATAAATTCCATTTTGCTGACCGATACCTCATAGGCAATCCGCTTTTCATATTGCTCCTCACCAATCTTTTTCTGGTATTCTCTGCTCTGGATTCTCCCCCAGAGCTGAATATGTGCCCCCACTTCAAACTGGTCGGCAAAGCGTGCGTTTCTGCCCCAGCAGATACAAGGGATATAATCCGATTTTCCATATGGACGGTTCACTGCCAGCAGGACATCTGCAATCTCCCTGCCCAGCGGCGTCTTGCGGTACACCGGTCGTTTACAAACATAACCGTCCAGAAAAATATGGTTTGGATTTTGGTCCTCATCATCATTTTCCAAAAAGCTGACCTCTCTGGCAAAGACGGACAGAACCAGACGGTTTTTAGTCTCCTCATGGCGGTTATAAGAGCGGAATTGACCGCATGCCTGCAGGATGCAGCCGCGATAGTCACTTTTTACATCCAGGAGCCGTTCTGATACCATGACAGGAATAATATCATAGGAATTACTCAGCCGGCACACAGCAATGTCCACAATAAAAAAGTGTTCACCGTATACCTCATGGCTGAAAACAAATTCGCTGACCACCTCACCCGCTATTGTAACCTGGTTATTTGTAAATACTTTATCCAACATATTTTCTCCTCCCTTTTTCACAAGACATTATTGTCTAAATAGTATTTTAGTTTATTATATGTATATGTTACCTAACCTATTTTAGAACAAAAAAAGCCCTGTGACACAAATTTCAAAAAACATAATTCGACGATTCCACTCATTTTTTGTACGTTTTCTATCTTGTATATTTGGGTAAATATAGTATACTAATACATTGTGGGTATTTTTATAAGTAATTTCCAAATATACCCTGTTACTATTATAATAACATTTTGTGTATATTTTATGCACAGATGCAAAAATTTTAATGTTAGCCTTGCAGGCATAAAATGCGGCAGGCTGAAAGAAAAACCCGAAATGGAGGAAAAAATGAAAACAAAACGGGAAAATATCAGAAATATTGCAATCATTGCACATGTTGACCATGGCAAGACAACCCTGGTAGATGAGCTTCTTAAGCAGAGCGGTGTTTTCCGCGCCAATCAGGAAGTGGCGGAACGCGTTATGGACTCCGGCGATATTGAACGCGAACGCGGCATCACAATCCTGTCCAAAAATACCGCCATTACTTATAAGGATACCAAAATCAACATTATTGACACGCCGGGACATGCTGATTTTGGCGGAGAAGTAGAGCGTGTTTTAAAAATGGTAAATGGAGTTGTCCTTGTTGTAGATGCTTTTGAGGGCGCAATGCCGCAAACAAAATTTGTATTGAAGAAAGCGTTGGAACTGGAGCTTCCTGTCGTTGTCTGTATCAATAAAATCGACCGCCCGGAAGCGCGCCCAGATGAAGTAGTCGATGAAATTCTGGAGCTTTTCATTGATCTGAACGCCAATGACGAACAGCTGGACTGTCCGTTTATTTTCGCATCCGCACGGGACGGAATTGCTTCCTACAGTGCAGACGAACCGGGTACCGATATGATTCCCCTGTTCGACACGATTCTGGACTATATTCCTGCACCGGAAGGAGATCCGGAAGCTCCGACACAAGTCTTAATCAGCACAATCGATTACAACGAATATGTTGGACGGATCGGCATCGGAAAGGTTGATAACGGAACCATTAAAGTCAATCAGGACGCTGTCATTGTAAACGCCCACGATGAAGAAAAGCAGACAAAAGTCCGAATCAGTAAGCTTTACGAATTTGACGGGCTGAAAAAAACCGAAGTCACAGAAGCTTCCATTGGTTCTATCGTTGCAATTTCCGGCATCGCAGACATTCATATCGGTGATACCATCTGCTCTCCGGAAAATCCAACGGCGATTCCATTCCAAAAAATTTCTGAGCCAACAATTGCCATGCATTTTATGGTAAATGACAGCCCTCTTGCCGGGCAGGAGGGAAAATTTGTCACCTCCCGCCACTTAAGAGAGCGTTTATTCAGCGAATTGAACTCTGACGTCAGCCTGCGCGTAGAAGAAACGGATAATATGGACAGCTTTAAGGTATCCGGACGCGGCGAACTGCACCTGTCTGTATTGATTGAAAACATGCGCCGCGAGGGATATGAATTTGCAGTCAGCAAGGCAGAGGTTCTGTATAAAACCGATGACAGAAATAAAAAACTGGAGCCAATGGAGCGTGCCTTTATCGACGTTCCGGAGGAATTTGCCGGAAGTGTGATTGAAAAGCTCAGCAACCGCAAGGGAGAACTGCAGGGAATGGGTTCCATTGGCAGCGGCTTTACCCGTCTGGAATTTCTCATCCCATCCCGCGGCCTGATTGGATACCGCGGCGAATTTCTCACGGACACAAAGGGAAATGGTGTCATCAACACAGTATTCGAAGAATATGGTCCATATAAGGGAGAGATCGCTTACCGCAAGCAAGGCTCCCTGATTGCCTTTGAATCCGGCGAGACAGTAGCATACGGCCTGTTTAATGCACAGGAACGAGGCACGCTTTTTGTCGGTCCGGGTGAAAAAGTGTATTCCGGTATGGTAATCGGCCAAAACGGAAAAGCCGAAGACATCGAATTAAATGTCTGCAAGACAAAGCATCTGACAAATACCCGTTCTTCCAGTGCTGACGATGCCCTTAAGCTCGTGCCGCCAAAAATTTTAAGTCTGGAAGAGGCGCTGGAATTTATTGATACCGATGAACTTTTGGAAATCACTCCGAAAAATATCCGTATCCGCAAAAAAATTCTAGACTCTACCCAGCGTTTCCGTGCCAAAAAGAACGCACAGAGCTAATGCAGGATTAAATCAATCTGATATTCCTTTAACCAGAAATTAATCTGCAGCAAATAGGCAAGCATCTGTGGTCCGGCCATTAGCTGACCATACCAG
>JAJQGL010000042.1 GCA_021200535.1 Clostridiaceae bacterium
ATATTATTCATTTGCCAAATTGCCAAAAAAAATACGGAAAGAAAAAATCTTTCCGCAACTTTTTTCCGCAATTTTTTATGAACGCGGCGGCAGCGTCCTTATTTCATCCAAAATAATTTCCGCCACCTTTTCCTTGGTCAGCTTTGACAGCTCCTTTACCTCTTCCCTGTCTCTGCGAATCAGCGTCACAACATTGGTATCTGTGCCAAAGCCGGCGCCCTCTACTTTCAGATTATTGGCAACCATCAGGTCGATATTCTTTTTCTCCAGCTTCTTTCTGGAATTTTGCACCATATTTTCCGTTTCCATGGAAAAACCGCACAAAATCTGGCCGCTCCTGCAATGTTCCCCCAAATACTGTAAAATATCCTGTGTGCGTTTTAATGCAATCGCACTGTCCCCGTCCTTTTTCTTGATTTTCTCTTCCGCAACCTCTGCGGGCGTATAATCTGCAACCGCTGCCGCCTTGATAATAATATCCTGTTCTTCGTAACAGCCCTTCACCGCTGCAAACATATCTGCGGCACTTTCAACCGGAATGACACGGACAAAGGGCGGCGGCGCAAGCTGTACCGGGCCGGATACCAGCGTCACATCCGCTCCCCGTTCCATGGCAGCCCTGGCAAGTGCATATCCCATCTTTCCCGTCGAATGATTCGAGATAAAACGCACTGGGTCAAGCGCTTCCCTGGTCGGCCCCGCCGTCACCAGAATTTTCCTGCCGGCAAAATCCTTTTCATAATGTAATTCCCTGCGTATATAATCAAGAAGGGTTTCCTCTGAAGGAAGCTTCCCCGCCCCGACATCCCGGCACGCCAGAAGCCCGACAGCCGGCTCGATTACAGAATAGCCATGCTTTTTTAATTTCTCCAGATTCTCTTGTACAATCGTATTTTCATACATATTGGTATTCATGGCCGGAGCAATCAGCTTGGTACACGGACATGCCATGACTGTCGTGGTGAGCATATCATCCGCTATTCCGTTTGCCAGCTTGCCAATCACGTTTGCGGAAGCCGGCGCAACCAGCACCAGGTCAGCCTGTTTGGCCAGAGCGACATGCTCTACACTGTATTGAAAATTGCGGTCAAATGTGTCAATCAGGCATTTGTGCCCGGTCAATGTCTCAAATGTAATCGGATTAATAAAGTTTGTTGCATTCTTCGTCATCAGCACATGGATATCCGCATGCAGCTTAGACAGCATACTGGTAAGGTTTGCTATTTTATATGCGGCAATGCTGCCGGTGACGCCTAATATAACCGTCTTTCCCTTAAACATCTCTTCTCATCCCTTCACTGTTCCTGCCAATTCGCTCTGCAGCCTCTGCAAATCTGCTTTACAGCTCCTGCGAAATCTGCCCATGCTTTTCATAGCGCGCCACACTTTTTATTTGATTGTCCTCATCAACAAATACCACATATGGCTTATGTTCCCCGGCCTCCTCCGGCGTCATGTCACAATAAGACATAATAATAATATGATCCCCGGTCTGCACCATCCGCGCAGCTGCACCGTTCAGGCATATCATGCCGCTCCCCGGCTCTCCTGATATCGTATAAGTCTCAAAACGGCTTCCATTCTCCACATCCACGATCTGTACCTTCTCATATTCATAAATCCCCGCGGCCTCCATCAGCTCCGGGTCAACCGTGATGCTTCCAACATAATTTAATTCCGCCTGCTTCACCACCGCGCGGTGAATCTTCCCTTTTAGCATTGTAACTGTCATAATCTGCCTCCATCCTCTCTTCGCCGGCTTGTACACGAACCCGCTGCACTACTCTGATACAATAAAATTGTCGATCAGCCTGGTCTTTCCAATATATACTGCAATCGCAACCAGAACCGCATCCTGAATTTCGGACACAGGCTCCAGTGTATTCCAGTCCACAACCTCTACATAGTCAATTTTCGCCAACGGCTCACTCTCAATAATCTCTGTAATGGCCTGAATGATATTCCCGGCATCTGTTTCCCCTTCGTCCATCCGGCGCCGGCCCTCCTTTAACGCACGGCTCAGCACCAGTGCCGCCTGCCGCTCCTGCGCATCCAGATACGTATTTCTCGAGCTTTTCGCCAATCCGTCCTTTTCGCGGATAATCGGACAGCCGACAATCTCTATTCCAAAGTTCAGATCGTTTACCATATGCCGGATCACTGCAAGCTGCTGTGCATCCTTTTGTCCAAAATAAGCCCTGTCCGGCGTCACAATATGGAAAAGCTTTGCTACCACCGTACAGACACCGCGGAAATGAATCGGACGCGACTTGCCGCAAAGCCCGCCGGTCAGTGTATTCATATCCACATAAGACGAAAAATCATCATGGTACATTTCCTCCGGCTCCGGATGAAACACGAGAGCTGCTCCCGCTTCTTCACAGATCGCCGCATCCCGCTTCAAATCTCTCGGATAGCTTGCTAAATCCTCCTTCGGCCCAAACTGCATCGGATTGACAAAGACACTGACAACCACGCGGTCATTTTCCTGAACCGCACGGTCAATCAGGCTTTTATGCCCCTCATGCAGATATCCCATCGTCGGCACAAGCCCTACAGAAAGCCCCTCCTGACGCCATTTTTTTACCTGCTCTCTCACTTCCCTGATTGTCTCTGCAATTTTCACTCTTTTTCTCCTTTTCTGCGAACTATGGCTCGCTGATGCCAGTACATCGAAAAATTAGTACATCAAAAAACTAGTATAATTTTTCAATCACCTCATCTGCAATCCGGTACGTATGCTTATCCTCTGGGAACGTTCCGGCACAAACTTCATTTTTATAATCTGCAAATGCCTGGCGCATCTGCTCTCCGATATTTCCAAATTGTTTGACAAACTTGGGTACATAGTCGCTAAACATGCCCAGCATATCCTGATAAACCAGCACCTGTCCGTCACAATCCTTTCCGGCGCCAATCCCGATTGTAGCGATATCGAGCTTTTCTGTAATCACGGCCGCCAGCTTTGCGGGAACACATTCCAAAACCACTGCAAACGCACCGGCTTCCTGAATGGCAAGGGCATCCTGCAGCAGCTTTTCTGCCGCCTGCTCCGTCTTACCCTGTACCTTGTACCCTCCAAACGCATTGATTGACTGCGGCGTCAGCCCCAAATGGGCAGCCACCGGAATCCCTGCGTCCGTAATTGCCTTAATCTGGGGACAAACACTTGCTCCTCCCTCCAGCTTTACAGCGCCGGCGCGCCCTTCCTTCATGAGCCGGCCGGCATTCACAACTGCATCATACACTGAAGCCTGATACGACATAAACGGCATATCAATAATGACCAGCGCCTCTTTCGCGCCCCGTGCCACTGCCGCCCCATGGTGAATCATATCCTCCATGGTCACGGAAATCGTGTCCTCGTAGCCAAGAACTACATTGCCCAGCGAATCCCCGACCAGAATCGCGTCAATTCCTGCCTGGTCCAACAGCTTTGCCGTAGTATAATCATACGCTGTAAGCATTGTGATTTTTTCCCCTTTTTCCTTTGCCTCCCGAAATGTACTAACTGTTTTTTTCATATAATCTCCATTCCGAAGCGATTGAAAAGCATTGCCAACACCCGCGCAGCTTTGCGATTCTGTGATTTGGCTTTGCGCCTCTGTGATTTAGTCCTGCACATCTGTGATTTGGCTTTGCGATTCAAATTTGTGGCGCTTCATAAAATGTTTTCCAAAGCGGTGTAATCCCTCTCTGGATTTTTCTGCTTCGCTATTGCTATCAATTCCTGTCCCAAAATCCGGTAAATCTGTTCCTCCGTCCGGCCGGAAAGAACATTCAAATGCATCTTCACCGTTTCTGCGTCGCACCGTTCCACCGGTCCGGTCAAAGCCTCCGCCGGCCCTTTTTCCAGCATGGCGTGCGCATTTTCCAGAACCAGCGGCCCTAACAGCTCCGCCGCTTCCCTTTCGCAAAAGCCGCACTCCCCCAGCAGCCGCAAGCTGATCTGAAAAAGCCCAACCATATAGTTACTGGCAAGTGACGCCGCTGTATGGTATTTTCCCTTTTGCTCACTGCGAACCGTATAAACAGTATGCCCCAGCCCCTCAAAAAGCTGTTTCATCACAGATACTGCTTCTTGTCCGCCTTCCATTGTAAGTCTGGCAGTATGAAATTGTCGACAGGATGTAAATTTATCGCTGAATGCGTACATAGGATGAATGGAACAGCCGCTTGCTCCGCTCTGTTCGATTCCTGAAAAAACATGAGATGACAACGAACCACTAAAATGACATATTATTTTTCCGGATAACCTGTTTTTTGCAATGCAATCCCAGACCTGTGCAACTGCGCCATCCGGCACAGCCACAAAAAGAGTATCGCTCGCTTCGACAAGCTTATTCATATGTTCATATGCTTGTGTCCCTGTAAATTCCGCTGCACTGGCAGCGCTTTCCAGAGTGCGGCTGTAAAAGCCCAGCACCTGAAAATCCAGCGGCCCAGCTGCCTCCTGCTGTCCGCCGGCCGCGTCAGCAAGGTATTTCCCCAGCGTAACGCCCACCTTGCCTGCGCCAATAATTCCAATTTTCAAATTACCACCTCATTTCTGTGGGTGGCACATTATCATCCGATGCAGTTTCCTCTTCAGAATACCGCTCATCCTTGTGTTGTCTGCACAACGGATGATATTATAACACAAGCTCCTTAAAAAGTAAACTCACACTACCAGAATTTAAAAAGCCTCACAAGCTTTATGCCCAGCCTGTAATGCAGCGGCAGCAATGCCTTTTTCGCCTCCTGCAGCTTCCCGCGTATTTCAATGTGCTGCGGGCAGTGGCTTTCACATTTGCCGCAGCGAATACACTTGCTGATATCCCCCATATTGCGCTGCAGCGCTACAATCTGCAGATATTCATGTCTGGCCGAGGAACGCTTTTCCGTGTACATGCGGTTATAACAGCGGAATGCCGTGGGGATGTCAATTTCCTTTGGACAGGGCATGCAATAACCGCATCCGGTACAACCAACCTTAATATTCCGGTTAATTTCATTTTTTACCTGCTCGAGCAAAGCAAAATCCTCTTCCGTCAATTCTCCCGGCAATGCCTCCGAAGCAATTCTCACATTTTCACGCACCATATCTAATGTATTCATGCCGGAAAGGACACAGGTAACCTGAGGCTGATCCCATAGCCAGCGAAACGCCCATTCTGCAGGAGTCCGCTTTTTCGGATAGCTGTCAAAGATTTTCTTTGCCCGCTCCGGAAGAAGGTCCACCAGCTTTCCGCCGCGCAGCGGTTCCATAATAATGACCGGAATGCCCTTTTTTGCGGCAGCCTCCAGCCCCCGGCGGCCTGCCTGTGTATGCTCATCCATATAATTATATTGAATCTGGCAGAAATCCCAGTCATACGCATCTAAAATTTTCAAAAACATGTCTGTGTTTCCATGAAAAGAAAAACCCAGATTCTTAATTTTGCCCTGCTTCTTTTTTTCTGCTATCCATTCCTCAATTCCCAGCCGCTGCAGCTTTTCCCACGCTGCGATATCCGTAAGCATATGCATCAGATAATAATCAATATAATCCGTCTGCAGCCGTCCCAGCTGCTCATTAAAATACTTCTCAATGGCCGCCTTTGACTTAATCAGATACTGCGGCAGCTTGGTCGCAAGATAAACCTGTTCCCTGCAATGGTTCCTCGCAAGGATTTCTCCCACGGCAGCCTCGCTTCCCGGATAAATATATGCGGTGTCCAGGTAATTGACGCCATTTTGAATTGCTTCCATCACCTCTTGTTCCGCTTTGTCCAAATCAATACTGCTGCCCTTTTTGGTAAAACGCATACAACCATATCCTAAAATGGAAATCTGATTTCCCTGCCTGTCCTGCCTATACTGCATAGTCCGCCTCCCAAATTCCGTTTTTAATACAGCAATAATAAGCAACCGGCAGTTTGACTCTGCGTCAAACTGCCAATTAATCAATATTCACTGCACTGGATATATTGTATTATAATTTCCGTTTTTATGCCATAAATTATTCTGCTAATTTTAGCGAATTTATGCGGTTTCGTATCCTTTTTTTCATGACACTGCCAATTTCGAGCTGTCCATATCCATCCGTCAGCCTGACATAACAGTTTGTAAAATCCAATTCGTGAATATATTCTTTATTAATCAGGGTTGTCTTGCTGCACCGCCAAAATATTCCGTCTGTTTTCCGCTCAATTTCTTTCAGCGAATAGTACGGTACGCGCAGCACATCCTTTGACGTATGGATATAAAGGTCGCCTCTGCTATGCTCGATATAGACAATCTGATTAATACAAACCGGATAGATAATACCGTTTACCCGGAAATCCAGATATTCTTTTCCGGTATTCGGGGCATTATTGTGAAAAATATTTTCCAGTATTTCCCGCAGCTCATTATCACAAATTGGTTTTTCCATAATAGAATAGCAATGCACTGTCTGAAACAAATCGATCTTAGATACTTTTTTAGAACTAATAATAATTAATGGCGTAATTTTATACTGTGCGATCTTTCGAATATTCCTCGCAAAGCTCAAACCGGAAACATCCCTTGCCGTTCCTGATTCCAATACAATATCAACAAGAAACAAATCAATTTTATACTCCATTGCCATCTCATAGGCACGGCTGGCATTATCTGCCCAGAGTACATCTAACTGATTGTCCGTATCCTTGATAATTTTCATAATAATTTTTGCACTGCACTGGTTATCTTCAATAACTAATACTCTTCCCATGCTCTTTTACCTCCGCGCGCTATAATAAAGGTTATAAAAATATCATAATTATTTATTGCGCTGCTTTTTTGCGCATATGAATGCGTTCATTTTCATCACATCATAACATATATTTTCTTAGTAAAGCGGCATCAGTGAACAAACTACCCCAAATTTGGAACAAACAACAAAAAATTTGTTGTTTGTTCCGTATTTTTTTCGTTTGTTCCAAACCTATTGTTTTTTTTTGAAAATATTTTATACTGAACTCACGTTAACAAATGGGAGGTGCACAGAGATGAATTGCTTTTGGAGTACAATCCAAAAAAATTTCAGTTATACTGATTTGCAAATACGTCGTATCCAATATTCTCTGAAAGTAATCGGAGGCGATATCAGTAAACTCTGTATGATGTTGGTCGTCTTCTCCGTTCTGGGAAAAACAAAAGAATACCTGACAGCGGTTTTGGTTCTATTGACACTGAGAAGCTTTTCCGGCGGTATTCATATGAAAAGTTACTGGAGTTGTTTTTTCTTTTCACTTTTCATTTTTTCCCTGTCCGTCTTCTTTCTTCCTCTTGTGCCTATTCCCACTGGCGCTGCATCAGCCGTTATTGCGTCATGCGGTGTCATAACGTATCTCATTGGGCCGATTCCCTCAACTAAACGCCCAATGATTTCCAGAGAGGTCTGGCAGCGTTTTCGCATAAAGACTTCTCTGGTTCTATGTATGTACTTTATTTTTTCAATCGTACTACATAATTTTCGTTATCTTGATATTGTAGTTTGGACAATTACCGTCCAGACTTTACAATTAATAATCACTAATATAATACAGAAGGGAGAACGTTATGAGTGCTGTACTGAACAGAAGCTGGGTTAATGCGATTTGCAATGTATTTTTGAAATGTTCTGAATTATTTGCAAAAGAATCCGTATGCTACCTCATCTACGGTGAGCCGGAGTATCCTACAGAGGACTAATCCTGCCGCGTAAAATGGGATGCAAAGCAAAAGAAATTAATATAAACTATTATTTCTTTTGCTTTTTCCTTATTTTACAGCCAATTTCAATCCAGGCATCGTCCTTTTCCGAAAACGACTGGATAACGATTTCCCCGTGATGGCGGTTCACAATATTTTTCATATTAAAAAGCCCTAATCCGTGGCCATTTCCTTTTGTAGAATATCCCGCGTCAAAAAAATGTATCAGCTCCTGATATTTCATTTCCCCGGGAAGCGTATTTAAAACGGTGAGAAAAAATTGCCCGCCCATCTCTTCGAGAAAAATTTTAACCTTTTTTTCGATGCCATCAAACGAAGCCAGCGCCTGAAACGCATTGTCAATTAATACGCCGAGAAGCTCTGTCAGGTCAATAACCGGAATATACTGCGTCACGTCATTGATGTCGACATTGTATTCCACATCCGCCCCGACATCCTCATATTTCACAAAAATCATATACAAAAAGCCGCTGATGATCGGCTGCTTCGTGTCCAGCAGCTTGCTGTATTTGTAGGATTGCTTCAAAATGCCCATATAAGAGGTTTGATGCTCTACCAGAGTATCGTAATCCAGATACATGACATGCATATTGACAAGATTATTCAGGTGATTGTTAAACTCATGCTGTCTTGCATGCATCTCTTTCAAAATGGTGTCGTATGTACGGCCATAGAGAACCATTTGTTCCGTCTCATATTTCTGCCGCAGGTTTTTGATGCTCTCTTTGCGCCACAGATAGCTAATCCAGAAAATCGTGATAAAATAGATAGAAAAAACTAAAAAATCCAATAAGCTTATTTTGGTGCTGTTTTTGATCTCATATAAGAACAACAGAAAAATGATAATAATCAGCAGAATCAGGTATCCCTTTCCCTGGAGGTTCTGATACACCTTGCACAGCTCCGCACCCAGTCCCCTGCGCCGGACAAGATATAAAGCAAGCAGCATCGAAACAAAACTAACCGCCAGCGAAATATACCGGTTATCCAACACAACATAGCTTGTCAGCAGCAGACTGGGAACAGATAAAATCATCTCTAAAATAGTAACTACTGCGATTCCGCATGCGGTTGAAAACAATGCCAGCCACACTTTTTTACACAGCAAAAAACAATACACGAGATAAATGATGTGCATGAATAGAGACAGCGCCGGATTAATCGGCAACAGGTTAAACATTTCCATCGCTGCTGTACTCAATACAATATAAGCCGCAGTCAGGTATTTTTCCTTCCAGCCCATGGTTTTGCACAGCACACTGCTGCTTACGGCTACTAGTGCGATCACTTCACACAATATGACCAAAATATCAAGTAACATGCAACCACTCCCATAACTCACTAACGTACTTTAAGCCAATCGGAAGCTCTTCTCTCTGGTCTCCCTCAATATAAACTACCCGATTTGACTTTTCAACCTTTTGAATATATTTTCTGGATATAATATATGATTTATGTATCTGGCAAAACATCTGCCTGTTCAGCAGCGAATAGCAATCCTTTAAGCTTTTCCCCGGCAGCTCTAAGATATCGGAAATGGTATGTATATATACTATCCGCCGGTTTGCTTCGATATAACGGATGCTGGAAGCCTGAACCGGATAATAAATCCCATTGATTTCAAAATCAATCCTCTCGTCGACCTGATCGATTACCCGTAACCGCAGCGCCTTGTCAATCGTATCTCTTACCTGTGCCGGATTAAAAGGCTTTGTAATAAAATCATAGCAGTGCATTTTTCGGAAAGCCATCAGCTCATAGCCCTCCAGCGATGATATAAAAATAACCGGTACTTCGTGGTATTTATCCATCTGCCGGATATTCTGAATAAACTTAAATCCAGAAAAGTCAAACTCATCTTTTAATCTGACGTCTGCCAGAAATAAATGAATCATTCCCTCTATGGCCACGCTATATGCTTCCTCACAGGAAGCACACTCATAAACGCAGCAATCCTGCTGCAGTTCTTCTACTATCGTTCTCAGCATTCTGGACTCGATCTCTTCATCTTCCAAAATCAGAACATTTTTCATTACTTTCCTCATTTCTGCAAACTTTAGTTCGATTATGTTTTTTGTACATAAAGCAATATAACACTTTTACCCTGTTTTTGACCTTTGTATCATATAATATTTTATTGGTGTTTTCCATTGGCAGATTGCACAAAAAGCTGTGAAAGCACTATGTTAAAAGCATTTCAAGAAGCCCGGATAACCCGTCGCTGTCATAAATCTGTTTATAATAATCCAGCTCTTTTGTGATAATCGCATCAATCACACGCATGCCCAGCAGTTCAACCGGCGCTTTATCATCCGTCATGCAGTGTTCCCCTGCCTCATATGCTGTCAGCTGTCCCTGAATCTGATGCATCAGCCTGCTCAACTCCGGATCTGTCTCCTGCCCTATGTTTTCTGCAAAAACATCCAGCATACCAGTCTGATTTGAAGCAAACAGTTCCCGGTTCTCCGATTTTTCCACATCGACTGTGTAAACCTCCTGAAACACATTTGAAATGGTATCTGACAGATACCCGGTAATGTCTTCTTCGCCGCTGCCCCGCATATTCATATTTACCACCATCACCCCATTGTCGGTCAGGTGCTCCTCTACCATAGTAAAAAACTCGATCGAGGACATCTGAAACGGTATTGTGATGTCCTGGTAAGCATCTACCATAATCACATCATATTTCTGGTCAACCGCATTCAAATATGCCCTTCCGTCATATGTGGTTACATTCACCTGCTCCGGCAGATCAAAATATTGTTCCGCCAAATCTGTTATTTTCTGGTCAATTTCCACACCGTCAATCGCGACATCATCAAAATACCGCATACATTGCGTTGCATAGGTCCCCGTCCCCATACCAAGAATCAGTATATCCAGACTGTCTCTCTGATGAACTCCCGCCATATAGGGCGCCGCCATGGCATAATCATAGTACATGCCGGTCAGCTCTTTATCCTTTTGGTAGACAGACTGCACACCAAAAAGGACGTTTGTCGAAAGTACAACGGAATCATCATCCTCATAAACCTGAAGATAATTGTAAACAGACTCCCCTTCATAGGTCAGATCGTTTTGCCAGAATGCAAAGCTGCCGGCATGGCTGAAAACACATAGAACACAGCACAGCAAAAAAATGCCAATCCCCACCGGAACTTTTTTAATCCAGCGTTTTCTGCCGGCAAAGTAAACGACTGCAAGCAGCAGTAAAATCCCCGCAAAGATCAAAAAAGTAACTGCTGTTCCGACTGTTGGTATGCTGATAAATGTAGGCACAAATGTACCGATAATGCTGCCTGTTGTGTTGAACGCATTTAACGCACCCACTGTTTTCCCGCTGTCGTCCAGGCTGTCCACCGTATATTTTACCAATGACGGGGTCACTGTCCCCAGAAGGAACAGCGGAAAAACAAAAATCACCATACATGCCGCAAATGCCGCTGCAATCAGGAACTGGCTGCTGACCGCCGTAACCAGAACTGCAGAGATGCCAAGAATAACATATTTGCCTGCAATCGGGATGGCTGCGATCCAGACGGCCGCAATGATAATGCGGCCATACAGCCTGTCCGGATCCGGATTTTTATCCGCCGCCCGTCCGCCATAAATATTCCCCAGCGCCATCGCAATCATAATCGTCCCGATTACAATCGTCCAGACGATCTGAGAGGAACTGAAATACGGAGCCAGCAGCCTGCTTGCCCCAAGCTCAACCGCCATTACCGACATCCCTGCAAAAAACTCTGTCAGATACAGAAAGATTTTTCTTCGGGCAAAGTTATTTTTTCTTTCTGTTCCCTTTTCTATTTCCTTTTCTATTTCTGTTTCTTTTTCTATTTCTGTTTCTTCTTCCACTTCTTTTTCCGCTTTTATTTCTTTCTCCACTATTTTTCTTTTTCTCCAAAATCTAAAAATTTAGTGTGCTGATCTATTTGCCTGTCTGCAAATATGCCAGCACACCATTGTCACAAATGCTATTATCTACATGGCATTTCTATAATATTCGCACAATAATTTCGTACATTTTTCAAACCCCATTGTTTCACTGTTGAGAATCAGATCATAATTTGACAATTCAAGCCAGTCTCTCTTTGTATAACAATAATAATAATTCTTCCGGCGCTTGTCAGTTGAATTTACCTGCCTCTGTGCAGCAAGCTTATTTAGATGGTTCGTCTCCATAATCTGTCTGACCCGGTAATCCTGGGATGCCGTGATAAATACGCTGAGATGTTCCACGCCCTCTTCTTCGAGAATCACATTGGCACAACGCCCTACTATCACACAGTCTTCTTCTTTTGTGAATTTCTTAATCAAGTCCTTTTGCAGTTGAAAAATGATATCAGATGCCGGCCTCTCCTTTTGCACGTTTTCATTCCCCTCATAATGCAAACGGTAAAAAGCTTTATTCGGCGCTTTTTCATCTGCACGCCGGAACCGCTTTAATGCCTTGGCATCATTTAAACCCCCATGATCGAGCGCCATATCAAGTAAATTGTGGTCATAATACCCAATATTCAGCTCCTTTGCTACCATATCTCCAATAATGTGGCCTCCGCTTCCACAGCGGCGGTTTATGCATATTACTTTGCGTGCCATTTAACCACACTCCCTTCCGTAATTCTGTATATCCAGTTTATCACAGAGAGCTTTTTTTTTCAACAGACGCAGGCCCTTCGATTTTCCAAAAAAACTTGTATTGGCTAAGGCAATCAGCGCAATGACAAACATTGCCATTCCCGGCGCAAACCCGGGCGAAACATAAGAGAACGAAATCTCATATGAACCCGGCTCTGCCTTAACCGCCAGGAATGCATCCGCGTATTTTGTCGTTTCCACTGTTTCCCCGTCCAGCTTTACTGTCCAGCCTTCATCATACGGAATCGATGTAATAATCGTCTCTCCCTCACCGACAGTAATTTCACCGGAAAGCTTGCCATTTCCATGCTCTGTTATCTCCATTCCTCCTGCGCGGAGCATGTCAAGCGTGCCAGTCAGTTCATCCATATGCAGCTCACTGACCAATGCATAATTTACCGTCACCGAGCTTGACGGCTCTACTCGGACAGTAACCTCCTGCCCCTGCTCGAAATTGCCCAAAAACAGGCTGCAGTTTGTCTCTGTCGTAAAATAATTTCCAACCCACTGCTCATTTACATACACATTCGTGTACGACAGCTCATTTGCCTGCATATACAGATAAACCGGATTGGAAGATTGGGCGGTAAACGTATATATATACTGCGTGCCGGATATTGTCTGCGTAAAATCATAATTTGTATAATACGACGTCTCCGTTCCGGCAATCTGATTTAAAAAGTTATTCTGATTCTGATAGACATCCCCCGTATCCAGATCCGGACTCAGCCCTGCCGCAGGCGCGCTGTATGCAATCGGCAGCGCATTTTCATTTTGATACAAAACCGCTGTGCCATCATTGACCCCATCCGAAACAGCTTCCTGCTCAGACAGCTTTGTATATTCCGACGGAACCGGACTGTCATCCAATACATATTTCACCGCAAACAGACTGTCAAGCAATGGGTTGGAACCATATCCGGAATTCCAGATATGGGATTGTGCAAGCCCCAGCTTCGGCGTTACTGTGTTGACGCCTGCATGATATGTAGAAGAATAATGCGTCATGCCATGGTAGCCATACAGCATGGCATCATTTTTAGAAAACTCATAGTTCTGGCTGACCCTGTAAAAACTGTCGTCCCGGTCACTGATCTCTTCCACTAACGGCTCTGTCTCGGCGATTGCCTCTTCATATTCCGCGACAGAACAATACGCAAACTCTCCGTTTAACCCCTCAAAGATTGCCTGGGCATTCTGCTTCATCTCTGCCGAAACAAAAACAGTAAAAACAGCCGCCAATCCCAGCCAGACAGATTTCTTTTTCAGCACAGCTGCTGCCTGCTTTGCAAGATGCCCCTTTAAAAGTGGCATTTTTTCATTGCACTCCCATGCTGCCACTATATAACAAATCGCGCGGACTGCCAGATATACTAAGAAAAAGCTAAATACAAAGGCGTAGCGGTACGGAAACCATGTAGGATACTGAAAACCGTGCCATGCCATGTCTAACCGGGTATTATAAAAGCTATAGCAGAGAAATGCCACGATCAACATGGCACCAACCTTCTCTTTCCAGTTTATTTTGCGAAGCAGCAAAAAGACAACGGCAAAGAAAACCACGAGCCATCCGCAGTAAATTGAAGGCAGGCCGGAATTTGTAATGCTGTCATAGGTGCCGTTTACAAACTTCCCAAACAGATCACCAAATTCAAAATTTGTAGTAAAATCCGGTGTATAGCTTGTCTGCGCCAGCTTTCCCTGCATCAAATCCTTTACCACAGGCAACACCAGCGGCGCAGAAAGCGCAAAGGCAAGAACCGTTCCGCAAACAAACCGGAAAAATATTCTGCCCCACTTTTTTAACGATGCCCTCTCTATCTGGCAGAGCACCCGAAAAATAAAATAGATTCCGGTAAAAATTCCGACCATATATCCGGTATAATAATTACAGATAAAAATCGCGGTAAGCCCCAGCACATAATGTATAATCCTTCTGCCATCCAGCATTTTCTCCAGGCCCGTCAGTACCACCGGCAGCAAAATCACGCCATCAATCCACATCAGGCACATAGAATACATCATGTTATACGAAATCAGCGCATAACATACCGCAAACGGAAGAAGCAGAAACTTTTTCCCCGGCGCCGCCCCATGCGGAAGCTGTGCCATACTGCGGTCCCACAGATATCCTGCAAACACGGAAAAGCTCAGCCCGCACAGCCCGATTTTAAGCAGCGTCAGAACAAAAATTGCTGCCGTCAGGTTTTTCAGTGGAAAAAACACCGTAATCCATGACAGCGGGCTAGCAACATAGTAAGCAAACAGCCCCAGATAATTTCCTCCCATGGAACGTGACCAGGAAAAGAAAATAGAATCATCCCCCGAAAATATATTTCGCAGGGAAGCGTAAAACTCCAGATACTGATCTTTCATATCCATAATAAACAGTGTTTTGCCGCCATCTTCCCCAAAAGGATAAAAGCCCAGTTTCCAAAACAAAAGAAGCATCACCACAACAGGTACAAGAAAAGCAAGCCCATAAAGTGACAGACTTATATAATCACGGTTTTTCGCAAATTCTTTTTTCATAGCTGGTCTCCATTTCATGTGTGGACGGGTCTAAGGTATAAACAATTTGTGCCTTTTGACCCTGGTACAGCGGACAATGTTGTTGCAGTTCCCAAAGGTCAGAAATCGGAACGCGGGCGCTCCATTTCTGACCTTTTTTCCCTTGTATCATTATATACAAAATAATAAAAAAGTAAAACACTATACTAATACAGCCTTATTTTTATGCAGTTTGTCACATTTCAGCCACCAAAAAGCTGCGAAATATGCTAGAATAAATATGTGCAGCTTACGCAAACATCTGGATACCAAAATATGCACAGCTTACGCAAACATTCAGACACTAAAAAGTGAAAGGGGAAATTTATAACCAATGAAACCAAAAAAACTTGCAATCCTGCTGGGCGCTTCACTCATATTGTCCGCAGCAGCACAGGCAAATACAGATGCCGCAGGGACTTCTCTCAAAAAAACGGCACAGTCAGAAAGCCCATATACTTCAAGTACATATACACATGCAGATGCCTTTGACGGCATGACCGTCTACAGCGGAATTGACGTTTCCAAATTCCAGCCCACCATCGACTGGGAAAAGGTAAAAGCGGCTGGCACAGACTTTGTCATTATCCGTGCAGGATACCGCGGATATTCAAGCGGCTCACTGCAGAAAGACAGTTGTTTTGAAAGCCATGTAACCGGTGCGCTTGCAGCCGGTTTAAAGGTGGGGCTGTATTTTTATACCGAGGCCATCAACACGACAGAAGCCGCAGAAGAAGCCGCATACTGTATTGATCTGGCAAAAGATTATGATATAACATTTCCGATTGCATACGATTTTGAACTGTCCAATTCTTCCGGACGCCTCGTCAAGGCGAATCTCTCAAAATCGGCTGCCACCGCCAACTGCGAGGCTTTCTGCGACGCGATTTCGGACGCAGGCTACACACCGATGGTATATGCCAACAAAAGCGACCTGACAAACAAGATCGACGGGACCGCCCTTAGCGAAAAATATGGCATCTGGCTGGCACAGTACAACACAAAGGCAACCTACACCGGAACCTACCAATTCTGGCAATACAGCAGCTCCGGCACCGTAGACGGCATTTCAGGAAATGTTGACTGCAACTTCTGGTATACCAGTACATCCATTGACAGCAATCCATTTTCGACACCGTCCGCAACAGACAGCAGCGCAACGCAAACCAGTATTGAAGAGGCAAAATTCAGCAGTATTTCAAAGCAGACATATACCGGGAACGCATTAACCCCAACGCCTGCACTGACCCTAAACGGAAAAACACTGACAAAAGGAACAGACTACACATTATCCTATACCGATAATACCAATCCGGGAAAAGCGACGATTACCGCAAAAGGAAAGGGAAGCTATACCGGAACAGTGTCTGCTGCCTTTAAAATTATCCCAAAAGCAATAAGCACACTTAAGGGAAAATCTGCATCTAAAGCAATCACCCTGTCGTGGGAAGAAGTTGCTCTTGCAGACGGATACGAGATTTACCGGAAGGATTCACTCAATTCATCTT
>JAJQGL010000096.1:0-12682 GCA_021200535.1 Clostridiaceae bacterium
GCGAAGCGTGTGTAGATAACGATCATGAACAGCTGCGCAAGCAGCGATAGAGCGCAAAAGCGCGGGTTCATGATATAATGATAGGCAGACCGAGCATGCTTGCATGTGAGGGTGCAACAAGATCGTGAATCGTTAGATTCATGATATAATAAAGACTGCCACGCGAAGCGTGTGTAGATAACGATCATGAACAGCTGCGCAAGCAGCGATAGAGCGCAAAAGCGCGGGTTCATGATATAATGATAGGCAGACCGAGCATGCTTGCATGTGAGGGTGCAACAAGATCGTGAATTGTTAGATTCATGATAAAATATGATACAAGGAAAAAAAGGTCACGATATGCAATGTTCATATTTTTTAAATTATTTATTTTAGTACAACGTTTTTAAAATAACTCGATTTTTCTACTGGTCTGTTTTCCTAATAGCATGTGTCAGAAATTATTAGTGATCTTTATTATACTTCGGTTCATGCTTAGCAAATAAAATTTTCTTTATGGGTTTCATTACATCTAAAGATGTTGCTTTGCGTCTTAGTAATAAAATGATCGAAAATGTGACTGCTATTTATAAATTACAGTATTAATCGCAAGCGTCGACAACGGTGACGCTTTTAAATTACTTTGGAATGCAAATTAGTAAAAAATGTTTCAAATACAGTAAAATTGTAATAAAGATAAGTAGCTTTATTGATTTACTTATAATAGCACAGAAATGTTTCACGTGAAACATTTGAAAGGATGAAAGTGTATGGGAAGAGTTATAGCAATATCAAATCAAAAAGGTGGAGTTGGAAAGACAACCACTACTATTAATCTTGCTGCTTGTCTTGCAGAAAAAGGAAAAAAGGTTTTAGTAATTGATATGGATCCACAGGGGAATGCTACTAGTGGATTGGGTATTGATAAATCGAGAATTACAGAAACGAGCTATCAAATTTTGTTAGGAGAAATAACAATATGGGAAGCAATGGTTTCTTCTATATGTGATGGTGTAACTGTTGTTCCATCAGAACGAAACCTTGCAGGAGCAGAAATTGAATTAATTGGTACAGAGGATAGTCAATTTATCTTGAAAAAAGAGGTTGATAAGGTAAAAGATAGCTATGATTTTGTTATTATTGATTGTCCTCCATCTTTAAATACACTTACAGTAAATGCAATGACGACAGCTGATACAGTTTTAGTGCCAATTCAATGTGAATATTATGCATTGGAGGGATTGAGTGAATTATTATATACGATTGATCTTGTTAAAAATCGTTTAAATGAAAAACTGGAGATTGAAGGTGTTGTTTTTACAATGTATGATGCCAGGACATGCTTATCCTTGCAGGTAGTAGAAAACGTAAAACAGAATTTACAGCAAAAGATATATAAGACTATTATTCCAAGAAATATACGTTTAGCTGAAGCACCTAGTCATGGTATGCCAATTAATATGTATGATTCTAAATCAGCAGGTGCAGAGGGATATCGAAGTTTAGCAAATGAAGTAATTGAAAGGAGATTTGAATAAATGGCAGCAAAAAGAGGATTAGGTACGGGAATTGATGCTTTAATTCCGCAATCAGCAAAAAGTGCAGCAGCTACAAAAAAGGTTGTGAAGGAAGTTATTAAAGAAGTAGATAAAATAGATATAAATAAAATTGAGCCAAATAGTAATCAGCCAAGAAAAAATTTTAATGAAGATTCTTTATTAGAATTGGCAGAATCCATTAAACAGCATGGTTTGATAGAGCCGCTTATTGTGCAGAAAGAAAAAGAGGGCTTTTATAAAATTATAGCTGGTGAGAGAAGATGGAGAGCTGCAAAAATTGCTGCATTAAAAGAAGTGCCTGTAATTGTGAAAGATTATACGGCGCAGGAAGTAATGGAGATTGCTCTGATTGAAAATATACAGAGAGAAGATTTAAATCCGATTGAAGAGGCAGAAGCTTATCAGCGGTTAATTGGAGAATATAAGCTGAAACAGGATGAAGTAGCAGAACGTGTATCAAAGAGCAGGGTAGCTATTACAAATTCATTGCGTCTGTTAAAATTGGATGAAAAAGTCAGGGAAATGCTTATTGAGGATAAAATTAAGAGTGGACATGCCAGAGCACTGTTAAGTATAGAAGACAAAAAATTGCAGTATGATGCAGCAATGAAGGTTTTTGACGAAAAAATGAGTGTTCGGGAAACAGAAAAATATGTAAAGAGGCTGTTATCCCATGAAGCAAATAGTGAAGAAAAGGATACAAAACAAGAAAAACAGATTGATATTGTCTTTGCAGATTATGAAGAAAAACTAAAGACAATTATGGGTACAAAAGTAAATATAAATCAAGGGAAAAAAGGAAAAGGAAAAATAGAGATTGAATACTACTCGCCAGAAGAGTTTGAAAGATTATATGAAATGATTTCAAAAATAGAAACAAATCTGGTTTAGGAATAAATAGATTTAAGCTAACTTTACAGATGGTTTTCAGGTAAAGAAGAAAAAGTAGTTATTTGGATTAATAAAAATAGAATTGCAATGGAGGAAAAAATGGATTTATTTAATATGTTTGGAATTGACATTGGATATGTTGTGTTAGGTATGGCAGGAGTAATATTGATTATGCTAATTATGATTATTGTTATAATGGCAAAAAACAGTAGCTTGAAGAAAAAATATAATCAATTTATGGATGGTGAAAATGGAAAGAATTTAGAAAAATCTATTTTGGATAAATTTTCTTCTATTGATCATCTTGAGAGTAATGTGGAGGATATTTATCAAAAAATTTCTGCAATTAACAGGCAGCTTTCCACAGCATATCAAAAAATTGGTATTGTAAAATATGATGCTTTCAAAGAAATAGGAGGAAAATTAAGTTTTGTACTTGTGCTTCTTACAGCAGAGGATAATGGATTTATTTTAAATTCAATGCACAGTACAAAAGAGGGGTGCTACACATATGTTAAGGAAGTTGTAAAAGGTGAAGCATTTTTAATCTTATCAGAAGAAGAACAACAGGCGTTAGAAGAGGCAAAATCAAATAGTAGTCTTAAAAAATTATCGGATGCACGGTAATATTGCAGCAAAAAGGGCTGTCGCTTTACAAATTATATTTGTTATTGCGACAACCCCTTTTTATTCTGTCACAGAAACAGATCCAAATAAAGATTTCAGTGAGTCTGACATACGAAAAGTATTTAAATAATTGTTATCTTCCGGATTTGTATTTTGTTCAGAAGCATCATCACTGTCATAAATAATAATATCCGAATCGGATGTCATAGTACTGCCGCCATTAAAATCATTGTAATAGTTTTTTACATTTTCATTAATGGATAACATTTTTTGATCCAGAAAAGAAACGATATTGGCACATTCCCTTAATTCGTCGCGAATGCTGTCAGGTGCTTTTCCCTCAAATTTATAATATATTTTGTGTTCAAGACTTGCCCAGAAATCCATTGCGATTGTTCGAATCTGAATTTCTACCTTTGTGTGAATGACATCATTTGACAGAAAAATAGGAATAGAGACAATCATATGATAACTGGTGTAGCCGTTTGGTTTCGGTTCTGCAATATAATCTTTTACTTTTAAAATAGTGACATCATCCTGCTTTGCAATCGCAGAAGCAATGCGGTATATGTCGGATGTAAAGGAACAGATGATTCTTACTCCCGCGACATCATTGATATAACGGATAATATTTTCTACTGTAAGTTCCTTTTGTTTTAAGCGCATTTTCCGGGCAATACTATGCATTGACTTAATGCGGGAAGAAATATGCTCGATTGGATTATACTGATGAGCCAGTTTAAATTCATCGTTCAATATTTCCAGCTTTGTGCATACCTCTTTCAGGACAGCTTTGTATAATAATAATGCCTGATTCCACTCTTCTTCCTGGTCATAAAATAATAGTTCTTCCATAGTGCCTCCATATTTTTCAAACCACTTTGTAAATATCATTTTTTAATTAAATCCGTAAATACGGTTAAAAATATGATAAAAAGTAACAACTAGTTTTTTCCCGGCCGCTGATTTGAATTGTAAAGGCAATCCGCATTTTGTTCCGGTTATGCTGATATATGTTTTTTTGTCATGTAATTTTAGATAATTCCAGAGTTCATCCCGCTTAGCAAGATTTTTTTCTGACCCTTCATTGATGAGAAGTGCTGAGCTGACAATCATAATCATAGCCAGATATTTTGTCAGATAAGAACGTAATTTTTTATTTGCAATATCTTCCTCTAAATGAAAGGCATCGATTAGAATTTTTGTAACTTTAATCTGCTGATCTATGCGGTTCGTCATAACTTTCTCATTGACGGACTGGTCATCCCTGCCAATATAGTAGCGGTATAAATCCACATTTAAATAATACATTTTTTTGACATATGCCAGAGGAACATAGGCAAATATATTGTCAACATAGAACGTATGTTCCGGAAGCTGCAAATTACAATCTCTTAAAATCTGCGTTTTATATATAATAGAATGCATTAATAAATTCTGGCTCATTTTAAAATGTTTTGCATCATTCCATGTGATAAATTTATTGCATGGCAGTGCGCTGCGGTAGTTAATTGGTTTCTTTTTATGTATACTTGGCTTTTCGTAAACATAATTGTTGATAATCATATCTAAAGAAATATTTTCTTTTACAATATATTTAATAAAATTAATGATTTTGTGAAAGCTTGCTTCATCAAACCAATCGTCACTGTCCAGCACTTTAAAGAAAAGTCCTGTAGCATTCGCAATACCTGTATTCACAGCAGAACCATGCCCACCGTTTTCTTTATGTATCACGCGGATAATGTCAGGATATTTTTCAGCATATTCATTGGCAATCGAAAGCGTATTATCTGTAGAACCGTCATCTACTAAAATAATTTCAACATCTTTTTCTCCAATCAAAACGCTATTAATGGCATGTTTCATATATTCCTGTGAATTGTAACATGGAATGGTAACAGTAATCAGTTTCATAATCTCCCTCATTTCAATTTTATTATTTTGCTATTTATCGCAAGCATGCTCGGTCTGCTTATCATTATACCATGAAGCAAAGCTTCATGGTCTTGTTGCACCCTCACATGCAAGCATGCTCGGTCTGCTTATCATTATAATATGAAATCAATGCGAGGAAAAGAGATTTCATATAAAAAAATCTTATTATTGCCTTATTTTTTATGGATGTACTATAACAATATCCATGTCAGTGGACATGCTAATGCAATTTCGATTGATAATTGATAAATTAATGGTACAATATATATGTGGAAGAAATATCAATTTTATGTGAAGAAAAAATGACATAATTGAGTCAGCAGTCAAGATGATCGCTGTATACAAATGCAATATAAAAAATAAAATATACAAATACAATAAAATATACAAATGCAAAATAGTTATAAATGGCATAATTGCAGACAGGAGGCTCTATGTACGAAGACATTTTAAAAAAAGTAGATCATACTTTATTGAACCAAACAGCAACATGGGAACAGGTAAAAACATTGTGTGATGATGCAATTCATTATCAGACAGCATCGGTATGTATTCCGCCTTCTTATGTAAAAAGGGCAAAGGAGTATGTAGATGGGCGTATGAAAATCTGTACAGTAATTGGTTTTCCAAATGGTTATCATACAAAACAGGTTAAGTTATTTGAAACGTCAGATGCGTTGGAAAATGGTGCAGATGAAATTGATATGGTTATTCAAATTGGCGCATTGAAAGAAAAAAATTATACAAAAGTGGCCGAAGAAATTATGGAGTTAAAAAAGCTTTGCAGCAACCGGATATTAAAAGTGATTATTGAAACCTGTCTGCTGACAGAACAGGAAAAAATAGAAATGTGCCGTATTGTAACAGATTCCGGGGCAGATTATATTAAAACTTCAACAGGATTTTCTTCCGCAGGAGCGACCTTTGAGGATATTGCGCTTTTTAAGAGGTATGTAGGTGAGCATGTAAAAATAAAGGCGGCAGGGGGAATTTCTTCTTTTGCAGATGCAGAAAAGTTTATTGAGCTTGGTGCAGACCGTCTGGGAACAAGCAGATTGGTACAATTATTAAATCTTTGATTTATTTGAGCAAGTGCAGCGAAAATTAAGTTTTGGATAGAAAAACGCACAATGAAAGGATGGCTGCAATGGAAAAAGAAAAAATAGAAAAGATGATTGAACAGGCATTTGCAGTAAGGGAGCAGTCTTATGCGCCATATTCCGGGTTTTCTGTAGGAGCATGTCTTGAGACAGCAGACGGAAAGCTGTATACGGGCTGCAATATTGAAAATGGCAGTTATGGAGCGACAAACTGCGGGGAGCGCACTGCTATTTATAAGGCGGTCAGTGAAGGAAACCAGTCGTTTCAAAGAATTGTGATTGTGGGAGGTGCAAAGGAAAAAAAGGTGGATTATTGTCCTCCATGTGGAATTTGCCTTCAGGTTATGGTGGAGTTTTGTGATCCTGAGTTATTTGAGGTAATTTTGGCAAAGTCAAAAGAAGAATACCGGATTTATTTATTAAAGGATTTTCTTCCGTTAGGTTTTCGGTTAGAAAAATGGAGATTAATATGAGAATATATGATATCATTGAAAAGAAAAAACGGGGCGGAGAGTTGTCAAATGAAGAAATTTGTTATGCTGTTAAGGGGTATGTTAGTGATAAAATTCCGGATTATCAGATTGCGGCATTGTTAATGGCAATTTATTTTCAGGGAATGAGTGACCAGGAGCTTTACAATTTGACTGATTGCATGGCAAAATCCGGGGAAACAGCAGATTTATCCCAGATTGATGGAATTAAGGTGGACAAGCACAGTACGGGAGGTGTCGGGGATAAAACAACTTTGGCAGTTGCTCCGCTGGTAGCTGCGTGTGGCGGAAAAGTTGCAAAAATGAGTGGAAGAGGCTTAGGATTTACCGGGGGAACCATTGATAAGTTAGAATCTATTCCAGGAATGCAGACAGCCTTAAATCAAAAGCAGTTTTTTGAGATGGTAAACCGTCTGGGGCTGGCTGTGATCGGGCAATCTGCCGATATTGCTCCGGCTGATAAAAAACTTTATGCCTTAAGGGATGTGACGGCTACCGTTGATAGTATTCCTTTGATTGCAGCTTCTATTATGAGTAAAAAACTGGCTGCAGGCAGTGATAAAATTGTATTGGATGTCACAGTTGGGAGCGGGGCATTTATGAAAAATCTGGAGGATGCTATTACACTGGCAGAAAAAATGGTTGTAATTGGAGAAAAAGCCGGGCGGGAAATGGTGGCGATTTTGACCAATATGGATGTACCGTTAGGAATTGCAGTAGGAAATGATATTGAGATGATAGAAGCTGTTGAGATGCTTCAGGGAAATGGACCGGAGGATTTTCGGGAAATTTGCCATACCTTTGCGAGGGAAATGCTTGTTTTAAGCGGTCAGGGAACAGAAGAGGAATGTGACAAAATGCTGCGGGAAGCTATCAAAAGCGGCGCCGGATTAAAAAAACTGGCAGATATGGTAGCAGAACAGGGGGGAGACAGCACCTATATTTATCATACAGAAAAATTTCCAAAGGCAAAATATTCACTGGATTTTGTTGCAGAGCAGGATGGATACGTGGTTAAAATGGATACAGAGCAGTGTGGAAAAACAGCAGTTATGCTGGGAGCAGGGAGGGAGACAAAAGACAGCCTGATTGATTCTGCTGCAGGCATCCGTTTTTTTAAGAAAACCGGACAGAAGGTACGGAAAGGGGATATTCTTGCAACATTGTATGCTTCAAAGGAGAATATACTTGCCCCTGCGCTATCTTTTTTGAAAGATGCTTATCAGTTTGGGCAAAAACAGCCAGAGCCGCAAAAAAACATTTTGGCAAAGGTAACAAAGGACAGGGTGATTTTGTATTAGCTTTGGTAGGATTTTTGTGTTGTCTGTAATATTTTTCCGTTTGTCAATAGGTCTGTGACCGTACTTTTAGAAGAACTGTATAAGGAGCCGGAACCGGAAGGATAACAGAGTGTTGCCGATAATAATAATCCCTTTTTGTTGTAGACAGCAATAATAGAATTTGGATAATTTTTAGAGCTGCGCACAAGCTTTTTTGTCAGGCTTTTTTCTGCAGTATAGGATATAGAAAGACTGGCGGATACAAGGATATCGCTGGAGAGAGCCGTATCGCCGTCAGAGGCATTGCCGCTGTTTTCCGATGAGACGGTCAGGGGTATTTGTATTAGCGGCGATGCGTTTTCGGCAGCTGTTTCATTTTGAAACAGCTGTTCTTTGGAAGGAGAAAACAGAAAAGGATAGCTGTCTGCCAGAATTTCTTCTTTTGCTGCAGCTGTGGAAAATTCTGTTTTCAAAAAATCGGAGGACGGTATGATACAATATTTGATATCAGGATATAGATCTGACAAAAGCAAATCAGATTTTTTTGTAAAAAAGGCAGAATTTTGAAAAGAATCTGTTGTTTTTTGCGAGATGAAAAAACATTGATCTTCTATGATTTGAAAAACTGAAAATGTAACCAGGGGATTAGACGGAAAGTCTGTTTCGTATTTTGCTGTGACCAGCGCGCGGGCAAAAAAAGAATCCTGCAGGGAAATAGTAAGAGGAGCTGCGGCGCTGTCTTTGACTGTTACCGAAAAAACCGGGCTGCCGGCAAGCTGTTCTCCATTGTTGGATTGTGCAAAGGCTTTAAAATAATAAATACCATCCGGAAGCGACAGAGAAGATGTTGAAAAAATTGTGATCATAACTTCGCCATTTTCATTTGTATTTGTCTGAAAATCAGATTGAGAGAAGGTTTCTGAATAAAAGCTTATGCTGTTGTTTTTCTGATAACAGGCAAACCGGATTTCGGAACAGGAAAACGGATCTGTCCCAGAGTCCCATTTTAAAGAAAGACTGTTTAGAGAAAGAGGTTTACAGGCTTCCATATGGACAGAAAGAGAGACAGAATCGGTTGCCAGATCAGAAAAGGAAAAGTTAAATTTAACAGGCTGATACCCTTTTGATGTACTGTAATCCGTGGATATTTTTGTAATGTAAACAGAGTAGGTATCTGTGTCATTTAAAGTGTCTGCAGGCAATGTTTCCTGGCTTTCTGCGGAAGGCAGCATGGAAGGAGAAAAGCCTGTCTGAAGCTGTGAATCCAATGTGATTACAGAACAAGGGGAAGCGGTAAGATTGCTGCCGCATTGAAGCAGAAATTTTCCATCGTTGTCTGTTTGTGCAGAACAGATCAGAAGGGATTGATCAATACAATCTTCAAAAGAATCTGCCAGGTCAGAAGAGTTTGCCAGATCAGAAGAATCTGTCAGGCTGGAAGAATCTGTCTTATTAGAAGCTGATGAAGGCAGCAAATAGATTGATGCATTTTGAATTGGATTTTGATCGGTATCTGTAATATGAAAATAAATAAAACGGCTTTCGGTATTTGATGGTTTTAAAATAATATTTTCACAGATTTCCCCTTTTTTTGATAGCTTTACGGAAAAAGGCGACTGGTTTTGGAAACCTGATTTTGACACAGAAATAGAAACCGGCTTTTTTATATTTTGGAACAGATAATATCCATTTTTATCTGTCTTACAGTGTAAATTAGAAGAAGCGGTTTTTAATGTGACCAGAGCATTTTTGACAGGCGTATTATCGATTGTTGTAACAAAACCCGTCAGTCTGTTTTTGGCAATCCTTTCCTGATAAGATGTGGAAAGAACGACGGAAAAGAAATCAGAGGAAATCTGGTAAGTGCCGTCCATACTGGAATTGCCGGGACATAATTTTTTTTGATGCGCCGGTTTTATCGTGTAAGTAATGTTTTTTCCATTGGAGGATAAGCATGAAAAAGAGGCAATTAATTTTTTCTTCTTTTTTTGTTTTGGATATAAGACCAGCGCACTTTTTTTGATTTCCTTTTTTAGAATAATGCGGCTGCTGTGCAGGGTTATTTGGAAGCTGCAGGGGTTGATGCACCCTTTTACCTTAAAGCTGGCATTTGGCAAAACGGACGTATCGGTTACGCCGTTTTTCTGATTTGATTTGGCAGAGCAGGACTGTTTTTGTGTTATTGCGGATGCCAAAAAAGCAATTAAAAAAAAGACAAAGATTATTGTACCATAATTTACAGTAAAAGATTTTTTTTTCATAGGGAATCGTCCTTTCTGTTTAATAGAGAATTGTGCAGTGTGGCAATTTATGCTGCAGAGTTTTGATTTCTGCTTTTGTAGCGTTTGTGTTTGTTAATATAAGATAGCGCAGCTTTGATAATTTTTTCAGTGCAGTAATATTTTTCAGATGATTATTTCTGGATAAATCTAAAACATTCAGCAAAGGCAGATTATTTAAAGGAGTGATGTCATTTATCTTGTTTTCGGACAGGGATAAAACTTTTAGTTTTTTAAACTGTGCAATGCCCTTTAATGATGCTATCTGGTTTTGATTCAGGTATAATTCTTCCAAATAAGGAAAGGAACAGACAGCATGGCAGTCCGTCAGTTTGTTTTCTGATAAAATTAAAATTTTTGTATCGGAGGAAGAAATTCTTTTCCAGTCGGAAAATTTTTTTCCGGAAAGGTTTAGATAGTCAGAAGCGGTTATTGCTCCGCCAGAAGAAGAGGGCGAGGTTTTTTCTTCCGGATGAGGTGAGTTGTCTGTCAATAAAACAGAAGAAGTAGTAATGTATGCAGCTTTATTTTGTTTTTTGAAGCTCGTTTTGTTTTGCGGCAGGCTATAATGAATAGAGAACAAAAAAATACATCCGCTTAAAATAAATAAAATGAAAAAGGGATTCCATTTTTTTTGAAATAAAGATGAAAATAATAATTTGGGGCGGTTTGTTTTTTTTGCTAAGCAGCTTAATGTAGCTTCCTGAAAAAAAGAGTTGTTTCTTTTTTCTTCTGAAAGATGAAAAGAAAATGAATTTGGCGAAGCTTCGTGCAAAAGGCGGGACAGTTCTGCAAAAAAATCTTTTGTTGTCATTTTTTTTGCTTTTGTTGTAAAGAGAAATTCATAAAGTATGTGATCGGCAGCAGTTAAATCAGATTCTTTATTGATGTTTTTTTCTGCAGGAAGAGAGCCATTGTGCAGTAATGCATAAAACAGTAAGGCAATCTGATATCTGTCGTTTTGGAAATGATAAAGAAACAGGCGGTGCGGCGTTTTAGGCAAAAAACTGGGAATAGTAGCGGTTCGCCGGCAAAAGCATGGAGGAAAACCCGCATATCGGCAGGAGGAAAAATCCCCTAATAGGAATTGTCCCCTGTTATCATAAAAAATGTTAGATGGAGTAATATCCAGATGCATGAGCTTAGCGTTGTGAAGTGTGTTGACTGCGTCAGATAAATTGGAAAAAAGCGTAATGGCATCTGTATAGGTGAATTTATTTTCTATTAATCTTTGCGCCAAAGTCTGGTAGTGCGGATAAAGAAAATAAACATACGAATCCTTTATGGCTGTCTGTTCGGGTAAAAGTAAATGTGAGTTAGTTAGAGATGCTATTTTCTGGTAGAGAGTTTTTTGGTAATATTTTTTGGATAGTTTCTTTAACACATAAGGATTTCCTGTTTCTTTTTCGGTGGCATGAAATAAAATATTATGTTTTTTTATTAGAAAAGCTTCTTGGATAGAAAAGCTTTTTGTAATTACAGAAGGAAAAAGCATTTGTTTTCTTTTGTTTAAATCAGCTATAGCATTCACCGCCTTTCTTATATATGCTGTGCTGCCGTCAGGAAAAGACGCGTACCAGGCAGCAACAGCGCTGTCCGGTGTTTTGGCTTTGCACATAGATGACAGCAATTCCGGGAGCAGCCGCGTGAATCATACCGTTTTTGACAGAAACAGATTTCTGGTTTGTACTGAGCCATTGCAAGTTCAGGTTTTTCAGATGGTTCTGTAAATTGTAAGATTCACCGGCTTTTAAAATAAGAAGATTCTTTGACAATAAAATTTCCGGTTTTTGGGCTGCAGAAGGTGAGCTGGAAGGGCGTTTGGTAGGTTTTGGTGTGGCAGAAGGCGGGCTGGAAGGGTGTTTCAATCGTTTAATATGGCTTTGGATTTTAACAGAACAATTTTGCACGGATGTATTTGTGACAGCCAGAAAAAATCTTTCTGTTTCTTTTAATTTTTGGGAAGATGGTATTAAAATTATACAATTTGTTTCTTTTTTTATCTTAAAAGAAAGTTTTTTGCCAGAGGCGTTATAAAGAGCAGGAGTAATTGCCGTGTAAGCTTTTGGGTAGATGGCAATACGCAGGGAATCTTTCCAAAGCAGATAATAATATAAGGTTTCATAAGGAGATATTTTTTGTAAATAGCTTTTATTTTCGGAAATAAATAGAGCATTTGCGATATGGTTGTTTGATGCCTGTTTATTTTTCTGCTTTGCTGAGACTTCTCTGGAATAGAAAAAATGCTGACCGGAGTATTCTTTTTTTTGATAGTTCACAAGATAAAAGAGGCAAATAAACCCCAAAAGTAGTGCTATTAGTGATATTGCAGAAAAAAGGCTGACGTTTTTTTTCATGTTACATAATTTAGTGAAAAAAGATTTCATAGATAAGTCCTTTCTCCACTTCCAGCTTCCATGTGAAGATTATTTTACAGAGATATGTTAGAAAAAGCAATATACAAAATAGCAAAAACAAGTTATTTATTTATTATCATACGTTATATAAAATATACAAATTTTTTCTCATATTGTATAT
>JAJQGL010000096.1:12692-15502 GCA_021200535.1 Clostridiaceae bacterium
TCCCTTGTCTATTTGTTACAATAAGAAGGATAAATTTTGTAACAAATAGTAAATGAAGATATTGCGTAAAGAATGAACTTTGTAATTGTATTTTTTAGAAAGAAATATAACTTACAAATTTATAGCCGGCAGCTTTAAACATTCGTTCTGCAGTATTCAGGGATACGGTTTTAGAACTGCGGGTTACAGGATCCATCCATGTAACGGTGGAGGATGTGTATTCGGTAATCAATACAGCATGGCTGTTGCTTAGCATGGCGATAACAGGCTTTTCCCCGCTGACAAAATATAATACCTCATCAACTGTACAGCCTGTCAGCTTGACTGGCTGTTCCAGATAATCTGACAGCATGGATAGAATGGAGCTGCCTTTTAAATCGGATGTGGATGCCGTTACCTGTGCTGCCTGCAAAAGCATTTGTGTTGCAGCCTTGATGCTGGAGCTGGTATCAGAAGGATAACTAATATTGGAAAGTGTTTTGCTGAGAAACTTTCCACCGCGTTCCCAGACGATATGGGAGCTGTTGTCCATAACGACACCCATCTGTTCATCTGCCGATATAATTGCTTTCGAGGCACTGGTAAGTGATTGGGTAATGCCGCCATTGGCATAAATATAATATTTTATGGAGTCGGATGTATCTGCTTCATTTAGATGAAGTGTCGTATTTTCTGTAATCATTACAAACTTGGTCGAAGTTAAGTCCGGTTTTTCTTCCGCGACAAAGCCTGCTGGCAGCGAAAGATATTTTTCTGTCAGCGTTTTCTGTGTGACGCGCGTACTAATGCCAACGGACTGCCCGCTGGTGTCTTTTTGATTCATGATCGTATCATCTGATGCAGATACAAATTTTCCGTTTTGTTTTTTCACCCGTTTTAAATGAATTACATTGTCTTCAACCGCTGCGCCAATTACGTAACGGTTTTTAGCAGAATATTTGCGCAGGATATTACCCTCGCAGTCGGCAATGATCAGGCGGTAAGCCGGGGTAATTACTTCGCCGGTGGTCGATTCATAAATATCTTTATTTTTTACATATCCATATACAATATTTGAATCAATCGTCCCAAGCACTACAATGCTTTGCTTGGATGGACACGATACCTGTGTTGTTTTCGAGGTGTCCAGATTGAGAATATTAATACTGTCCGCCTGGTTATTTTTTGCAATATTTGACCAGATAAAGCATTTGGCGTCCTTTAGCATTGAAAAATTATCTCTGGAAGCGTTATCCGTTAAAATTTCGTACTTTTTGGATGACATATTATATGCATATACAATATCATTCAGACAAAAATAAAAAATATTTTTATCATTTACATATGAAAATTCGCCCAGATCCTCTTTTAGCTTCTGGTATGTTGTATCCAGCGGAAGATAAATTCGCTCTGTGATTTGATTATCCTCGGCACTGTAGTCATACAACAGGATGCCGACGCGCCCTTCGTAGTCTCCGCAGTTCATATAACCATATAAAATAAAGCTGATATTCCCGTCGTCGTCAACCTTTAAAATCTGAATATCATGCTGATCATAGTAGTCTCTTCCATAATCTGTAGATTCACTTTCAAATGAAAATACAGAGGTCAGCAGATTTTCTTTCAGGTCATAGTACCATAAGCTTCCATTCCGGACAAAAGCAATTTTATTATTTTCGTCGCTGGATGTAATGTTCAGGTCCTCTGCATTGGATATACCAATTTTAAATTCACTCTTTTTCAGAGAAAAAAGATCCGGATCAAAAAGAGCCTCCATTGTGCGGTTAAATGCCAAGAGGTAAATCCGGTTTCCTGAATAGCGGACCCGGTAAAATTCTTTGACATGATAGGTTTCCTCACCGGAATCTGTTTCCGCTTTTACATAGTAGTCCTGTGATATGGATGCTGTTTCAATATTGATCTCATTAATGGTAGGAACTACATCGGTCAGCTTTTCCGGATTGAGTTTTTTCCATTTGATCAGGCTGATACTGGAATGGATATCCACATAGGAAAAAGAGGAGTCGTCATTTGTGTTTGCCTCCAGATATGGAGAAATATTAAAATCCTCGTCTTCACCAAAGGTAGCAAGATGAAAAGAGCTGACAAAATCCAGCTTTTCCTGCAGATAGAAATCGCTGCTGTAATATTTAATTCTGGTATAAAAATAGATTTTTTTGCTGTAGCTTGTGGTCAGCCGGATAGTAAGGCCATATTCGGTGCTGGTATCTAAGCCTGTGCTGATTTTAATATCGGATGTGCGAAATTCATCCGCAGTATCAAAGGCAGTCAGCGTATTGGATTCTAATATTTTATTATTGGCAATATCAAGCAGTTCAAAATCCAGTTTTTTAATTTTAGATTCATTTTCCTCTATTTTTACAGTGATTTTTTTTGAGGAATCTAACGGGGTGATGGATTCCCGGATATCCCCGCTGCTCATTTGGCTGCTGTAGCCATGGAGTTTATTTATGGTATAATCGTCTGTCTGGAGATAGACAATCGGAAATGTAGAGTCCTGCAGGGAGGTGGCAGTAGCAGAAGCAACCGATATCTCAGGGATTGTCTGGCCAAAGAAAATAACTCCTCCGATAAATAAAAAAAACAGAAAAAGTATTTTATATATATGCTTCAAAATCAGTACCAACTTTCTTTTAAAAATTTTAATCTTTACATCATTCTATTTCATTTCGGTTCTTATTGCAAGTGTGAAAGTCAAAGACTTCCACATTGAAAAAAAGACTAGTCAAACTGCCAATTACTTAATATTCGTTAGACTAGTACAGCGTTTTCAAAATTCTTGTGCAAATAATCTATCTATGATAGAATGA
>JAJQGL010000099.1 GCA_021200535.1 Clostridiaceae bacterium
GGCATCCATCACACTGGCACAGTTTATTCTGGAATCCGGCTATGGCAAGTCCGAGTTGGCGCAAAACGCAAACAACTGCTTTGGCATGAAGAAGTCGCTGTCTGGAAACACATGGAGTGGCTCTGCATGGGATGGCTCTTCGGTTTATACCAAGGAGACGAAGGAGCAGAACTCTGATGGCAGCTATACGACCATTACAGCGGACTTTCGCAAGTACAACTGTGTTGAGGACTCTATTACTGACCACTCCGCTTACCTGCTCGGAGCAAAGAACGGCAAGAAGCTTCGCTATGATGGCATTGCCGGGATGACAAGCTACAAGGAAGTTGCACAGCTCATCAAGGATGGTGGTTACGCAACATCACTGACCTATGTAGATAACCTGTGCAGCATCATCGAGAAGTGGAATCTTACCCAGTACGATGCGGTTACAAGCACCGATACCATCATCGCCGAGTCCAGTCTTCCGGCTGTGCCGTTTTTGGTGAAGGTCATCATCAGTGATTTGAACTACCGCGACCAGCCGTCCATGAGCGGCGCGGTCAAGGGACAGACCGGCATCGGAACCTTTACCATCACAGATGTGAGCAATGGCTGGGGCAAGCTGAAAAGCGGTGCTGGGTGGATTTATCTCCTGAACACGAGCTATTGCACGATTGGCTCTACGGTGAGCAGCACTGCTTCTGCCAATACTTCATCCGTGCCGTATATGGTTAAGGTGACAATTACAGATTTGAACATCCGCATCGGTCCCGGAACAAACTATGCAAAGACCGGCAAGCAGACTGGCAAGGGAACATTCACTATCGTTGAAGAATCTTCTGGTGAAGGTTCCACGAAGGGCTGGGGATTGCTTAAGGCATATCAGAGTACGCGAAAAGGATGGATAAGTTTGGATTACGCTGCAAAGGTGTAATCTATAAAAATCAGGAGTCTGCCATTGCTGATATTTTCAGCGTTGACAGACTCCTATTTTTTACAGGGCATCCTCTAATTCATCTTCTGTGTAGCCAAATGTGTAATCTTCATCTTTTCCATTTGATGCCCATATCAATGCTGCATCATAAACACTTAGACACTCACTGTCGTCATATTCCTCATCTTCATAACAAATGCTTTTCTTACTTTTGTTCGACATATTGGTCATCCTCCCGTCTACAATCAATTCTACACTGTCCCTGTGAAAAGGCTTTATTAATAAGCTCTATAACGATATCTTTGATACTATGCACTATCTCAATGATAACTTCATCACTGAGATTAATCTGTTGATTTTCCATTGGAAATATCCTCCTCATTCTCATATTTTCGCAATTCTTCTTCCAGGCGTGCCTTACGTCTTCTTATTTCAGATGGAGATTGGAATTCGCTTTCTTCCGCACGTTTTACCGCCATTCTGTATCTAGTCAAATTCCTATTTTTTTCGATCTTTAGTGGATCTGTCCTCCGCTCTTCATTTCGTTTAATCTGTGCTCCAATTTCCTTGCAAGATTTCGTAGGATTTTGTGGAGACGGAGCGGAACAATAAATAGTATCAATTCGCTTGCCCGGAATGAAATATCTTCCACAGTTTGAACAAATCTTGATAACGGTATGCTCTTTTAACATACGGCAGTACTCAAATACCAAAAGCTGCAACAATCCGGTTATCTGATAGGTCTCCACGCTTTTTCCATCCTTCGTTTTTCGGACACTGCATTTACGAGTATAATAACTGTACAATTTATCCGCATACTCCTTAAGGGCCGCTGCTATCTCCTTTTGTAATGGGTCCGCTAAACCGCTAAAATCTGCTGCCAACGCATCAAAGAATACACAAAAGTCCTGTACGTCCTGGCGATAAATTTCATACACTGCCATCATAAAATCACCAACAGTTGAATAGTTTTCTGTCTCTGCTTCACAAAGATGGTTTGAAATAGCGTTACTAAAACTGCTGCGGAGCAGTTCTGTAGCAACAGGTCGCTCCTCATCCTCAACCGTTCCATAAAGCCATTTAAAGGCTTCCATGATGCTCTCAGAAGAGACACCTTCAGATTTACCTGGGTAAATCCGAAGCATATTCTGTACTTTCTCCGTCAAAAGATATATAGCCTCATCGCTTATAATTTCAAAAAGCATGCCGCCATTTCCATAATACCTGTATGTTCCATCTGCGAAGAATACAACATTTTTAAAGTTCTTTTTGTTTTCGTAATAAATACCGATTCCAAAAGCTATCTTCATTCCCAGCACCTCTCCAAGTTATTAAGCGGGCCTTGCTTGATGAAGATTATAGCATTTCGTTTGAGTTTTTCAATGCTTTCAGAGCTTCTAATGTTAGACATCGATAACCGTTATTTTTTTAATGCCTGTCTTGTAAATTTCGCGTATTTTTTATCCGCTCAAAACGTCTGCTTTTCTCCAGTGGAAAGTGAAGGTGGATTACCGCCTACCACAATCTAAAGGAGACAATCCATGACTGACGAACAGAAACGCAAAATCAACGATATGCGCATCAGTGGTCGCAGCTATGCAGAGATTGCAGACGCGCTTGGAATATCAAGAGACACTATCAAAAAACATTGCCAGCGACATCCAGTCACTGCCGAGAACGCTTCTGCTCCCACTGCCACTGTTTCTTCTGATACCTTACACTGCAAATTCTGTGGAGCAGATATTCCAACCGTTCACGGCAGGAAGCAGCCACAGTTCTGCTCCACGAGGTGTCGCAGAGCCTGGTGGAAAGTCCACCCGGACAGTGGAACACGAAAAGCCTATTACACCATTGTCTGTGCCGGATGCAGTCAGGAATTTCAATCCTACGGCAATGCCGGTAGGAAGTACTGCTCGCATGATTACTACATCCGCAGCCGTTTCAAAGGTGGTGGTTCAGATGAATAATGAGCAATTTGAAGCGGAAAAGGACTACCAGGCATCCATGCTATGCTTCAGACAGATGCTTGAAAACGGCAAAATCTCGCAGGAGGAATACCAACAAATTGATACAATTCTGCTCGAAAAATACCGGCCACTATTGGGCACTTTATTCTGCAACAACCGCTTGACTTAAAGAGCTTTTAGAGTGATGTATAGTTGCGGAAGGAAGTGATTTTTATGAAGAAAGTAACAAAACTAGAGCCAGCTATACCTGTAATACCGGAGCGAAAAAAGGTCGCAGCCTACGCTCGTGTTTCGATGGAAACCGAACGGCTCCACCACTCGCTTTCCGCACAGGTCAGCTATTACAGCGATTTGATTCAGCGCAACCCCGAGTGGAAATACGCAGGCGTCTACGCTGATGAAGCTATATCCGGCACATCCGTGAACAGACCTGAATTTCAGCGTATGCTCGCCGACTGCGAAGCAGGGAAAATAGATATCATCCTCGCCAAGTCCATCTCGCGATTTGCCAGAAATGCAGTTGACCTGCTGAATGTGGTGCGCCACCTAAAGGAACTCGGCATTGAGGTTCGGTTTGAAAAAGAGAACATCTGGACATTTGACGGCAAGGGCGAGCTGTTGATCACCATCATGTCCTCGCTGGCGCAGGAGGAATCCCGCTCCATTTCCGAGAACTGCACATGGGGACAGCGAAAGCGCTTCTCCGATGGGAAGGTCACGGTTCCGTTCAAACGGTTCCTCGGCTATGACAGAGGGCCTGACGGAAATCTCGTTGTCAACCCGGAACAGGCCGTCACTGTCAGGAAAATCTACCAGCTTTTTCTGGAAGGGAAAACTCCGTGCGGTATTGCCACACAACTGACACGGGAAGGAATAAAATCCCCTGCAGGGAGGGATAAATGGAACGCATCCGCCGTGAAGAGCATCCTTTCGAACGAAAAGTACAAGGGAGATGCTCTGCTCCAGAAAACCTTCACTACAAACTTCCTGACGAAAAAAACAAAAGTCAACGAAGGCGAAATTCCGCAATACTATGTGGAAAACAACCATGAAGCCATCATCGACCCGGACACCTTTGAAATGGTACAGAAGGAGCTTGCCAGACGCACTCGTGGAAAAAACCGGCACAGCGGCATCTACATCTTCTCCGGAAAAATCAAATGCGGTCAATGCGGAAGCTGGTACGGTTCCAAGGTCTGGCACTCCAATGACAAATACCGCAAGGTAATCTGGCAGTGCAATCACAAATTTGACGGCGACACGAAATGTAAAACTCCACACCTGACCGATGAGGAGCTTATGGAGAGATTCGTATCTGCTGTCAACCAACTGCTGGAAAAGAAAGATTCCATTACTGCAGACATCGAGCTTGTCAAAAGCAGGCTTTACGACATCACCGACCTCGCAGCCGAGCAGGAACAGCTCACCGAGGAACTGGGGCTTGTAGCCGAGCTGGTACAGCAAGCCATAAAGGAAAATGCAATGACTGCACTCGACCAGGTAGAATACCAAAAACACTACGATGCCTTGACCGAGCGCTACAATAACACAAAAGAACGACTGGATACACTCACTGCGGAAATTGACCAGAAGGAACTCACACGGGCTGCGCTCACCGACTTCCAAAAGGCACTCGCCTCCAGACAACACCTTCTGACCAAATTCGACGAAGAAGCCTGGTATACACTGGTTGACTATGCTACCGTCTACAGCAAATACGACATTCGGTTCACATTCAAAGATGGGACGGAAATCAATGGTTGAGATTATACAACATAATCGAATAATAAAGCACATAGCAGATGGTGTACCATCTAAATGCTATGTGCTTTATAAAATCATGGAATTAATCATCACTTGGCAAATACCATCCGTGTTCACTATGGACTGGATATCCCGGTTCTTTTCCTTCCCATTTTTTCTCTCCAATTGCCACATCAAAAGTATGTAGTAAATCCCACATTTGACCGCGATAATCCATATCTAAATTTATATTTAAATAATCTGCCTGTACTTTCTCCCTTTCTGTCTCTAACTCCTCCAGCGAGGCGGAGTTAAGCCAACTTCTACTATAATGTAGATTGCCTGGCTCATTTCCCGTTTCGTCAGTTTCACCATTGAGAGCAGAAGCCACATATGCAGCGCCCGCCGCTAGGGCAGCAGCACCAACCGCTTTTCCTGCATTTATGAGCCACTTTTTTGCCTTGTCTTTTCGAACATTCCTGCAATCTTCACATAGCGTTGCCTCCGGGTCAGCAATAACTTTTCCGCAGTCCGAACAGATACCCTTTATGTTATCGAGTGTCGTGTCGTTTTCATATCCACAATTCTGGCAGATATGCTTGGAAGCGTTTCTGTCAAAACCATCCTGGTCATTCAGGTAAGCTTCACATTCATCGCAAAACCAGAATACATAATCATCTTCAAATTCATCAGCAGACAATTCATAATCACAATTTTCGCAAGTCCACATAGTAGAGGCTTTGTTTATTCTCATTTTCCCGTTCTGACAGCACGGGCACAACATCCATTTTTT
Source organism: Clostridiaceae bacterium (assembly GCA_021200535.1). Lineage (GTDB taxonomy): Bacteria > Bacillota > Clostridia > Lachnospirales > Lachnospiraceae > Butyribacter. The sequence goes on from JAJQGL010000099.1 coordinate 5,420, forward strand.
CACACGCCGCAGGTATGCATATGTAAGCTGCGTGCTTATTTTTTTATGCTTCTTTTCACTCATAATCTCAATACTCCCTAACCCAGGTAACTACAGGCTATCGCCAAAATGTCCCCAGTTTTGTAGATTTGTCCCCACCCTCGGAGGTTTTGTCCCCACCTGACTCACGCACATAATCTATCGCCAGATTGTATTAAAAGTTGAGTGGGAATTTCAATGACACGGATGTCCTCCGGATTCAATGTCCGATACTCCTCGCGTATTTCTTCTAACTGTGCCTGCACATCTGGCTCCTGCTCAGCTTCATCCAGATAGTATTTCCATCCGGATTTCAGGACATCGTTAGGATGACCCTCCACCCAAAGACGACCAAGAGAGTTCTCCACCATATAGCGCACGATCCAGTCCGGTGTGAACAGCTGTGTTGCGGATGGTATGCGCTCCTTTGTGATTTTTACATTCTTTTTTAGAAGCGCAAAGGTTTCGTCCTTCGGCTCAGTGTTATAATACTGGTACAGCCAACCGATGATCTCCACCTGACCGCCACGGTTTACATCGAAATCCGCCTCGTCAATGTCATGCACCAAATGCCAAACTACTCCGTCCTGGTCAATGACGGACAGGTTCAGCAGCAGTTCAGTATAATGCCCGGTCACTTCAAACAGGGCAGGCAAAATTTCATTCAGGGCGTTGCATTGTTTGATGAACAACAGCCGGAACGCCTCGTCCAGCTTGTTGTCCTGCTTCATCTGAATGAGAGCAGCTTCCTCCTGTACAGTGAAGGGCAGGTCAGCGTCAAAGGGAGTCGTAACAAGGTCAGGCTCCAGTTTGCCCGTCTCGGAGGACAGCACGCGGATATGAGTGGGAAGATAGTCGTTGACTTCCATGAAGCGCACGGCAATCAGACGGTTGAACCAGGTATAGGCCACTTCCTCCACGATGTAGTTATAGGCGGTCTTGTAGTCCGTGTCCCGCTCCTTGCGGCGAATTGTTTCCACCAGCTGGCTACGCTGCGCCACCTGATGGCCGCTGATAGAATACGGCTCGGCAGTGCCAATGTCATAGAATTCCGTTGCGCCGGTGGACTGCGGCAATGGGCTGGCGATTCCGTTATCAGTTATGCCCATCAGACCAGCACGGTAACTGATATCGGCAATGAGCTTATTCCGCGCCCAAATTGCAAAGTTTTTTATGGCTGTCTTGTTCATATTCAACCTCTTATCTCTTCAAAATGATTGGCTAATTGTTTTTCCATCATTTCAAATAACCAGTCTTTAGACAATCATTCCAGCCCAAAAAGCCTGTAGATTAGCTAAAATCGCCGTTTTATTGTTCTGGTTATTGTCTTGGATTGTCTTAATTTATTGTCTTAGATTGTCTTAATCATTATCTTTAGCCAATATCCAATTTGATATCCTTTTATTTGATGAATCCGTCATGATAATTCCTTCTTTATGCATTATATGCAATAAATTTCGAACCTTTATACTCTTCTGTTGCTCATTCATCGTATCCGGCAATTTGTTTTCCAAAAGTTTTATAAAGTCCTGCTTCTTTCCCTTTTTATAGGTTTTCAGATAATTAATGATCCATTTCTTGTAAGCTTCATCCTCAAACCCTTTGTTTGCTATATATTGTTCCTTCTGATCAAGACTTTCCGCGACCTTTGCCGAAACATAAATGTATGGCATCCTTCCTTCTATCACTTTCAGCTTGCGGAGATATTTCACTTCCTCTTTAGCCAATGGAGCATGTTTCTGAACGCGGTCGATCAAATATACTGTCGTCAGATCAAATTCCGGATGGTCATGCAGCACACGGGTGTAATTTTCATCCAGAATTTTCCCATAAACAGTCACCCGCACCTGATTTCCTTCTGAAAAGTCATAATCCGGCATCGGGAAATACTTGTCCTTCAGTATTTTATATACTTTCCGTATCCCCATTGTCTGGGTATCAATCATATTAAACTTAACCATTGTCTCGGCCAGCAGCTGATTTCTGTAAAATGGCGGACTATAGCTGGGCTTTAAAACTGGTTCGATTGTCCCGGGCAAAAACGTACCCGGATTGGTCAGAAGAAGTTTGTCTTCAAATTCGTTCAGATAAATTCTTCCGCCCAATGTATATTGTGAATGCGCAATACAATTATTGATCAGCTCGTGCAGCATCCACATATCATATTGCAAAGTTTCCATGGGAAACAATGTCAGTTGATTAGGCATATAACGATACGTCAGATTGCGGATTTTTTCAAGGACGCGATCCCCTACCGTTATATAAGGAATTTTGAATATTTCATAATCCTTCGTATCGCCGACAGAATTATATAATCGCCAGGATACTTCGGGAACCGCTTCAAACAGATAGTCGTATTCTTCACTCCCCAGCAACAACATCGCGGCATTTGTAACTTTTCCATCTATAACCAGTTTTAGTTTTGTCAGGAAATCTTCATCCGACATTTCATCTACATCTTCGCTAATGTGCGCCCGGCGCATTTTCTCTTTATAATTCTTCCTCGCCAATGCGATCGCTGATTGATCCAGATGCTTCATTGTCGCTCCTGGCACAATTTGTTTGGACCAGTCTTTTCGAACTTGAATACGAATACGGTCGATTTCATCCTGCGTTAAGGGTTCCAGAGAATCCCCGGCTCGACCATAGCATCGATTTTTCCATCCTGTAGGCATAGCTGTCGCAGCCGCAGGAATCTGGAACATCAACACTCTCTTTTTCTCTCCGTTCACGACAGGAAAAATTTCAAAGATATCAATAAAAGTAATGCCATCTGTTGTATTCAATGAAACAGTATGTTTCAGCTTCTGCAGGCTTGACCCCATCTTATAATTCGTACCCACGATTTCCCGCGTTTTTTCTTTTACACCAAGTATCAGCCAACCATATTGCTGATTTTTAAGATTTGCCTCATTACTGATCGCTGAAAAATATCTTCCCAGGCGATCTTCATCTAAATTTCCTCTCTGTTCCTTAAATTCTACAATCTCCGATTCCCAGAAATTTATCAGTTCGTACAATGTCTGCAGCAGAGTATCCTCCGCAGTATTGCCATTTGTCATCAGAGTTCGCCTCCCCTCCAAACAAATCTACAGTCATCTTTTTTATAGCAGACATTTTAAAAAAACTTTCAATATAATCACCACTTGCCATGCATAGTCTGCTTTCATTTATCAACTATATCAATTTTCATTTCTGCAAATACTATATAGCTTAAATCCAATTCTGCCAATACAGTTTTTTTATTGGCAAATTGGCTTTTCGTCATTTCAATTAACCAATCTTTTAACCAATAAAAGTCGGAAAAAACCCGGATTTTCAAGCTTTTTACTATCTCGAATTGTCTAAAAGATTGTCTTGGATTGTCTAAATACAGCGACTGATTAACCAATAAATAACCAATAACGCCCCTTATCCCATTGCTATTCTACGAATATGGTGATATAATCAATCCAATCATCTACCATGTTGTAGAAGGATGTGCTGTGACGCCATTAGAAACCAATCTAATGGCGTTATCTGTTTTTGCATTTTAAAACTCCACATTCACAATCGTATCCTCATCCAGCTGCGCCAGCAATACTTTCCGCAGTTCCGATACATACCGCACCACATCCTTTTCATTTTCCAACCGCCAGGAGGAAGTCCCGACCACTTTTTTCATGGAAATGTTCCGAGTCTTGCGGACTTTGTATTCCACCTTCGGTTCCGCAAAGGTATCCTGCGCAGAGCCGGAGCTGGAACCAAAATCAGTATCGGAACCACCCTGCCCTTTTGTGGAGGTGGATCCTGAGCCTCCCTGCCCTTTTTCAGATCCGGTTCCGGATTCGCCCTGTTCTCTTTCCAGTTCCCGCTGACGGCGGGCTTCTTCTATGATCCATTTGCGGGTGATCTCCGCGTCCATCGCATCCATCTCATTGAGCAGACGGATTTTCAATGCGTCTGCTTTGTCCGCAAATCCGCGAAGATGGGAAACATTGTTGCAGCGTTCGGCGCCATTCCGAATTTCTGCGAACTGATCCAGATAACGTTGGCGTTTCGCGGCTTCGTATTCCTTACCCTTCAGGATTTCCAGCACTCTGGCCTGTGCCTGATCGATGGTATCCAGTACCGGTCCGGACTCTGCTTCCAGAATCTTCATATATGCCGTCGTGAACTTCTGGCGCAGCTCCGGCAGCTTCTGGATATCGCTGTATGGCTTCTGTTTGCGCACAATGGCGCGCAGCTGGGAAACGACGTCTTCGAGTTCCTGATCCACGATATAGGTCTTGCTGTCGTCATAAATCGCCAGTACGTCCAGGACACGTGTAAAGATTTCCTTCTGTTCTCCGCCAAAGAAAGCTTTCACCGGCTCGTAGTCCTCGGCGAAGTCGTAAAAATCGTCCTAGCGTTTGGAAATGGCCTGGAAAAATTCCAGAAGAGCCTGAAGCTGCAGCACGGACTGCATCAGTTTTTTCCCGGAGGCAAGAACCTCTTTTCCTGGATACTCGTATGCACGATATTCCGGTTCCAGACATTCAATTTCATGGATCGTATTTTCACTGTATCGCTGGAAAGTTTTCATCATGGTGTCCTCATCTTCAGATGATGATATGCCATGAAACACTTCCTTCATCACATTCCGTACTACTTTTTTCTCCTTGTCGGAAACGCGGACACGTTCCTCCATCAACAGCTTTTCTGTGAAGGCCTTCTTTGTGATATAGCCGATGATTTCCTCCGCCGATTTATTCATTAATGTAACACTGGCTCCGTTTACAGTAAACGCCAGATCACCACGTTTGAACAGCCGGGCCACCAACCAGTGAACATCATCCTCCACAAAGCCATAGGGAGCTTTCATGAAACGGTCTTTTACCGTCTTCATGGACGTTTTCATATGCATCCGTGAATTCCCGGAGATAAAGCTCAGTACATCATCCAGAGCGTGAACATTGGCCTCTGTGACTTCTCCCAGATCAAGCGAAATCTGATTGCTGTTCTGGAAGATTTTCCGGACGTCTGCCTCACTCATGGCAGCATCGATATACGACAACTTGTGATAGACGGTCTGCACCAGACGCCCCAGCGCCTCATTCATACGATTGGCGACATCTTTTGCCTGCACACGGGCAATGTCGCCATTGACGTATATTGTTGCCTCTTTCAGGCTTTCAGTCAGATACAGCTTCGCGTTGCCGTTGCGCTCCCGCATTTCTACCCGTTTTGCTTCCTTGATGGTCTCATACTTCGTCAGCTGGGTGGACGTGTTCAGCCGCAGAAATTTTTCAATTTTCAGGTAAACCCGGATCTCCTCCAGAAATGCGGCGTCGTTTGGCAATACCACCAGCACTTCCCGCCCCTGGCCGGACATCATGCGCAAGGTTGCATCATCCATACCGCCCTCATACCATGGGGTCAGAATGCGCAAACCAATGTCATACTTCTGGTTGGATTTATAAGGCCGGTCATCCACATTCTGGTTAAAGGAAAAAGCGTAGCGACCGCCAAAAGCAGGATACTGATATTTTTTCTCTTTAAAGATGTCCTCAAAAATCATCTCGGAAACCTTGTTGATGACTTCCGCCATCTCCACGTTCTGGCTGTCGATTTCCCGGTTGATCTCCTGCTCCTCATCGGTCAGGAAAACATACAGATTCCCGTTCTTCTGCACCAGCATCTGCTGGGTGAGGACTTTCAGAGCTTCTTCCACTCGTCCTTTCAGCTCAATACGGTCATCATCAATATGCTCAACCATCAGGCTGGTAATGTTGTCCAGATTGGATTCAATCTCCAGCACATACTTAATCATAAACAGCGTCTTTAAAACGTTGATTGCAAATACATCCCTGTCTTTGCCTTCCGGATTAATCTTGCTGTTATCGTAGGCTCGCACGATCACGCCCTTATGAGAATGATCAAGGAAATTTTCCAGTGCATCGTAAAATTTATGGAAAGGCACGATTGCACCCGTCTTCTCGTCCATCAGTTGCACCGCTGATTCTTTGAACAGTGCCAGCATGGAACGTTCGCCCTCGGAGAGATGCTTGCCCGATGCGCCATGGGTGCGAATGGATGTCAGCACACTGGCCAGAAGATTAAACTGATACGGCACAAAAGGATAAACCTCAGCAAAGTTTTCCGCAGAGGAATAGAGCTTTTTCTCCACGCCGTCGTTAAAAACAATCAGATTCTTGATGACAGTCGCCTTCTGGTCGTAATACAGCCGCAGAGTCTGTGCAGCCGTTTCATCCTTCTCCAGGATTCTCTTTTTAATAACAGCATCCACGTTAGCCGATGGCAAGGACAGGCGGGTATCAAAACGTCCCTGAATTTTGGAAAAATCGTTGCCTTTCACCTGTGTGATAGAATCAATATCCTGCTGGCTGGTCACAATAACCCATGCCTTGCCCATGCATTCCTTGCCCAGCTCCTCAGTCACGGTCTGGAGGTTGAGCATGAGTTTGGAGTTATCGCCGATATATTGGCCAACCTCATCTACCAGGAATACGACATGATGGTTATTTCCCATTTTATCAATATACGCTTTGACCCGCTTTGCAAAGCCTTCTATACTGATCTGATAAGGCTCCACCGCCTTCTCGCACCAGTTACGGGCAGCGGATTCACTCATAAAGCCCATATCAGCCAAAACATCTACAACCGTGTCCTAAATGAAATCAAAATCCTGCCGGGAGTCCTCCCATGCGGAACCATATTCTTCCTCGAATGCTGTCTTAAACTCATCCATCCGTCCCTCGTCAGACAGATGACGTTCCAGGTCTGCGAGATGCGGCATAGAACCACAAAAGCCCTGCATCTCGTTGAACACCTTCAGGAACACGTTCACAATGGCATCCTTATCCTGTTTGCTGGTGGATTCGCTTTTGGAGTCGATGTTGAACAGAATAACATCCGTAGGAGTATCCGCAGCCAGCTTCATGTCCGCCAGCACCATACGATCTACGATCTTATTATCGTCTATAAAATAATCCAGCGCCTGCTTGCCGGCAACAACCTTGTTTCCCAACAGGTAAGACAGAATTTTCAGAAAGTGTGATTTACCACTTCCAAAAAAGCCGGAAATCCACACGCCCATCTTCGGCGTTGTTCCGACAATTCCTTTTTTGTATGCAGAATAAAAGTCGGCAAAATGGCGCTGTAATTCTTTTGTAACTACATATTCCTCCAGTTCCTGAGAGGCATTGGTTTCCTCGCCCTGTCCTACGATAATTACGCCCTGAATATCACGGTCAATCTTCTTTTTAAACATCTCTTTAATCAGCATCTCAATACCTCTCCCTTATCGTACGAGCTTAAAAGCCCGGTAGTAATTATCGTCCTTTATCTCATTGAACAGGATCAGTTCCTGTTCGTTATATGTTCCGGGGAAGAACAGCACCACTGGAGCTTTGACAAATGCCTGATGCAGATTGTTCAGCACCTTATGGGAACGCAGGATCGGATAGCATTTCCCAATTCCTGTCAGAAATACAACTGCGTTATCCGGCGTATGATCCTTGATATACTGTACAATCAGGCTGTCATCGTCGTTGATCTTCATGGAATTATTAATCGCTTTCGTGATCCGTTCAAATCCACGCTTCTGCTCAAACGTGTAACATTTATCCATGAAATTCTTATCAATCAAAAAGTCTATGATAATGTCATAAAGGTCAAAAACAACCAGTTCAAACCCATCAGCTCCTCTGATTTTTATTTTTCAGATAAGAAATCCTCTCCCGAACCTCCAGCTCCTGCTCCGGAGGGTAGTCAAAAACCCAGTAATTCACTTCATTTGCTCGGCCACTGCTGCTTCGGAAGGAAGGCTTGCGTATTGCCTGCTCCATTTCATCGAGCCGCGCTGACAGATCTGCCATTATCTCACCCCCGTCATTGCTTTTACGAGAATTCCCATATCGTGGTCATTCAGCCAATGCTCAAATGTCGGATCTAAAATCGGCCGAAATATTTTTCTGATATCTTTCGCTTTATCTGTCATGCCAGCCTCATAAAGCATCGTCTTATAGCAGCGACCAAGTCTCTTCAAAGTAGCATCCGTCCATCCGGCCACTTTTTCATCCTGCTGCTGTTTGTCTTTGAAAAAAATCCCGATATCGCTGTCAGCAAGCTCATTACTGCCAATAATCAGCTTTTCTCGAACAACCTCATACACAAAATCGAAAAACAATGTATCACTGGCCATAACAGCAGCTAGATTGAACAATTTCTGTGTTGCCAGATCGCTGTCTGTAAACATAGAGTAAAAGTTTGCATCCAGACTCTGCACCCGAGTGACCACTGTACTGCAGATCTGCTTTGCCCTTGCCGGAGTAGGCGCTGCAAACAGATTTTCCTCCTGGCTCAGCCGTTTGATATCCTCCCAGGAATCACCCATATCAAGAAGCTCCACAACCTTCCGAAATTCCATGAACCAAAAGGACAGCTTGACAGCACCGGCACTGTATTCATTTCGTTTCATCTTGTCACTCTTCCCTATATATTTTTATATTCGGTGCTTTCTCTATCAGTATCTGGCAGAGGAATTACTTCTACAATATCTCCTATATCACACTTCAAAGCACGGCAAATACGTACCAATACTTCCAGCGATACCAGATCATCCCGCCCCATTTTGGCGATTGTGTTCGCACTGATGCCTGCAGCTTCTGCCAGATCTTTCTTTTTCATCCGTTTATCAATGAGTAACTTCCAAAGTTTATTGTAGCTGACCATTCCGACTGCACCTCACTCAAAGATGTTTTTCTGTAAATTTTCATAAACAACTGCCTGTAATCATACCATATAGCAGTAAA